>JAPKYY010000940.1:8698-14432 GCA_026394095.1 Acidobacteriota bacterium
AGTACTTCTGCTGCACCTGCCGTACCGCGATTGACGATTACGACCATCTGGTTCTTCCAAACCTGCTTGGCTGCATCGGCTACAAACTTCTGCTCATCCGTCCTCTGACCCTTAACAGATCCAATCGCGCCCTTGTCGAGGAACCAGTTTGCCAGATCTACGCCATCGGCAGGATTGCCAGTAGCACAGTGACGCAAGTCCAGAATCAATTTCTTCACGCCCTTTGTGTTTGCACTCTCCAGGCCCTTCTTAACGGCTTCCTTGAGATTGCCTTCAAGCGAATTCACCACAAAGGTGGCTACTCCATCCGCACCGAAGGTCAAGACGGGTTGCGGGTAAGCCGATTTCACTCGCGTCAAGGTCAGTTTCTCCGGCTCAGGCTTGCGGGCCCGAAGCACCTGGACATCCACAGTCGAATTCTCATCGCCCATCAGCAACATCTCGGCAAAGGCCAGAGGCATGTCACGAGTGGAAATTCCCTTGATCGTCTCAAGCATGTCGCCCGTGTGCAGCCCAGCCTTGGCCGCTGGCGATCCAGCAACGGAATCGACGACACTGACATAACCGAAGCGCCGGCTCAGCACCAGTCCGACATTCGCCTTCGCGGCACCCTTGGTGGCCTGATACTGCTTGTATTGATCGGCATTGAGGTAGCTGGCAAAGGGGTCGATTGACTCAAGCAATCCATTCAATGCACCAAGCGTGACATTCTTCATGTCCGGCTCTTCGACGTAGTCGCTCTTGATGCGCGTGATCACTTCGCTGAACACGCTGAAGTGCTTGTAGGGATCATCGCTATTGCTTGCACTGCGGCCCAGCTTCACGCCGACCAGCAGCATAACTACTGCCAGGAGCGACGATGAGACAAAAAGAAATTGAAATCGGCGATTCATTGGGTGTTTTTTCTCCGCAACCTCATGTTAACAGACGGCGTTACGGCCCTTTCGTTACGTTTATTGCCTACAGACTACTTCAACTCTTTGATGCCGACATTTCGAAAACGATGGAAACCACCTTCTACCCATCGTTGACTCTTCGCTTTGGGGTCTGACCGGTGCGATTGCAGCGCGATCATCCCCATCCCGGTGCCGGTCTTGGCGTGATTTACGCTGTCGGTCCAGTCGGCCGTTTTCTGGCCATTGATCCATACCTGAATATGTGGAATCTCACCCTCAATCCGGATCCGCAGATGATTCCAGTCATCCTTTTTCCAGTGCTTCATCCATTCCCGGTCGAGCCGCATTCCAGTGCCATTGCCTTCGACTCCAATTTCGGGAATCCGCTCACCGTAAATGCCACCCACCACTCCACCCTCTAGGTAATCGATCATGATCTGGTAGGCCTCGCCCTTCTCGGTGGCCCGCAGAAACACCCCGCCATCACAACCAAAGTCCGGCTTCACCTCAAGACTCAGTTCGTAGTTGGCATACTGCTTATCGGTCAGGATGATTCCGCCATTGCCGGGTTTATCCTGTGTGACGGTGATCAGGCCTTTGTCAATCTTCCAGGCCTTGGTGTTGCCGTGGTGATTCACTTCGCTGATATGCCAGCCCTTGAAGCTCTTGCCGTCAAACAGAGGTTTGAAGCCCTTGGGCAATCCCTCCGCCATCAACCCACTTGCCAGCGCAATCAGCACGGTCCATTTCATGCCGACTATTCTATTTGAATCGAGAGATCGGCGCGAACATCGCATTCACTGCCCGCGCATAGTCCATCGGATTCAACACCAACTGCATCCCGCGTTGCCCCGGCGATACCGAAATCAGATCAAAGAGTTGAGCGAGCTCATCCACCACAACTGGATAGTCTTTCTTCGCCGCAAGCGCCGTTACTCCGCCACGAATGTATCCCGTTAGCGGCTGTACTTCTTTTAGAGGCACTGTGTCAATCTTCCGGTCTCCACGGGCGCGGGCCAGCGCCTTCAGGTCCAGTTCAGTATTGGCAGCAATCACTGCCATGGTTATGCCGTTGGTGTCACCCCTGGCCACCAGCGTCTTGAAGACTTGTTCTTCCGGTAGTCCAATCTTGCGCGCCACCGTCTCGGCGCTCAAATCTTCCTCGTCCACTTCGTACTCTCGTACCTCATAGACAATCCCCATCTGATCGAGCAAACGCATTGCATTGGTCTTTGTCGCCACAATTCTGTATTATGCTCACAAAGCCAATGCGAAATCGCTATCTATTCCTCACCCTCATCCCGGCCCTGCTCTGCGGTCAAGAAGTCTGGGAGAACCCCGTCCGCAAGCTCCTCAAAGAGGGCAAGCCAGTCATCGCCGGCACCGTCACCACCGCCAGCGTTGACGTTGCCGCCCAGATGGCCAACATGGGCTTCGACCTGATCTGGATCGAGATGGAGCATTCCCCCATCACTCTCGAAACCGCCCGTAACATGATCCTGGCCACTCGTGGTCTCAAGGCCATGCCCTTCGTACGCATCCCGGTCAATGAACTCTGGACCGCAAAACGCGCCCTCGACATGGGTGCCATTGGCGTCATCTTCCCCTTCACCTCTACTCCCGAGCTTGCCAAACAAGCTGCTGCTGCCACCAAATATCCGCCTGAGGGCAAACGCGGTTTTGCCGCTGGCCTGCCCAGCTTCCGTTGGCCATCACCGGAAGGCTATCCCGTATTTGCCAACCGCAACGTGATGACAATCGTCATTGTCGAAGAAGAGCGCGCCCTCGCCAACCTCGACGCTATTGCCTCCACCCCCGGCATCGACGTTCTCTTCATTGGCACCAGTGATCTCAGCCAGTCACTCGGAGTCAGCGGCCAAATGAATCACCCGAAAATGAAGGAAGCGGTTTCCAAAATTCTCGCTGCAGGTAAGAAGTACAACCTCCCCGTTGGCCGCCCTGCCGGTACGCCAGAACTGATCAAGCAATATCTCGCCGAAGGCTTCCAGTTCATCCAAGGCCCCTCTGATCTGGTGATGCTCGGTAATGGCGCAAAGCCTCTGCTTGATGTCATGGGCAAGTCTGGCATCGACCCCAAGTCCCGCCCGTTATACTGAGGCCAATGCCTCTTCAAATCGGGTTGCTCGGCAAGCAGCTATTTCTTGTTGTCTTCACGCTTCTGCCAATCATCAACCCGCTCGGTCTTACGCCAATCTATCTCGGCATGACTGCCGGCTGGCCCGAAGACGCGCGCACAAGTGTCGCTCGCCGCATCGGCATCTACACTTTCTTTCTCCTGCTATCGGCAACCTTCCTTGGGTCGCTCGTATTGGCCTTCTTCGGCCTCTCCCTCGATGCCGTCCGCATTGGCGGCGGTCTCCTGGTGGCCGCCTCCGGCTGGCGGCTCCTCAACAGCGATCCTGACGCTCATGTCGACACTCCCACTGATCCGTCCGACGACCTCATCTCCAGCCGCGCCTTCTACCCGCTAACCTTTCCGCTTACCTGCGGCCCGGGCTCAATCTCGGTTGCCCTAACTCTCGGTGCCGGCCTCTTCAGCGAAGGTGTGCAGATTGACGAGCGCAGTTTTGCCACTCTAGCCGGGCTCATGATCGTCTCTGCGCTGGTCTACCTCTGCTATCGCTCCGCTCCACGACTCGGGGGGCTGATCGGACGTACCGGCAGCATCGTCATGCTCCGCCTTTCGGCCTTCATCCTGCTTTGCCTCGGCGTCCAGATTCTCCTGGATGCGGGCTTCAAGATTCTAAAGGCTCACGGATGATTACCGCCCTGCTTCTGCTAGCCCAGGTGCAGAACCCGTGTCAGCCCTGCCACGCACAAATTGTTGCGAGCTACGCAAAGACAGCAATGGCCAGAACCAGTTCTAAAGATTCGTCCATCCTTCGTCCAGCAGAACGATTTCTCGAACCCATCACCCAAACTAACTTTAGCGTCAGCCCCACTCTCGAATTACACTTCAGCAAACAGGATGCCTTTGAGGGCACGCGCCAGCTCGATTGGGTGATCGGCTCTGGCCGGGTCGGTCACAGTCTTCTTTTCACACAAGGCAACCGCCTCTTTCAATCGCCCTTGTCCTACTACTCCGAGGCCGGTAAATGGCAACTCTCACCCGGCTTCCAGCGCCGACCGCAGCTCGATCTCACCCGCGTGGTCGAACCCGGTTGCCTCAACTGCCACACCTCCAGCTTCAATCCGGCAACACTTGCGATCGAACCAGGAATCTCCTGTGCGCGCTGCCACGGCCATTCGCCACAACACATTGCAACAGCGGGTAAAGTAGCTGCACTGAACCCGAAGAAACTCCCCGCCCATGAGCGGGACAGCATCTGTGCCCAGTGCCACTTAACCGGCTCAGCGCGCGTCGCCAAATTCCGCCCCTCTGGCGACACCTACCAGCCCGGCAAGAAACTCTCTGACTTCTCAGCTATCTTTGTCGGCGGGCAAGCTGAAGTCAGTTCCACAATCGGTGTTACCAGCCACTACGAAAACCTTGCTTTAAGTAAGTGCAAAATCGCCTCAGGCGACAAGCTCTCCTGCACCACCTGTCACGACCCTCACTCAGAACCCACCAATGCTGCAACTCATTTCAACGCGAAATGTGAGTCTTGCCATCAGAACAAAGCCTGCCCCAAGGCCCCCAAAGGCGATTGCATCCAGTGCCACATGCCAAAGGCTGCCGGGCGTGGGGTCGACCATTCCTCCTACACAAACCACTCAATCCCGCGCACTGCAAACGAGGCCAAACCCGGCATCAGCAGCACCCTCACCAGCTTCTGGTCAACCGAAGCCAATCCCCGCGATCTCGGCCTGGCCTATGCTGGCCAATCCGCGCGACATCCAGGTGCTCTCGCAACTGGCACAAATTCATGATCGAGAGGGCAGGGAAGACCTGGCACGCCCTCTCTATGAATCGATCCTCAAACTCGAACCTGCAAACCCCACCGCCTGCACCAATCTCGCCGTCATTCTGGTGAAAGCGGGGAGCTCAAACGAAGCGATTCTGCTTTGGCGTCAAGCCCTGAAGGCGAATCCCGCCCAAACCGGCGTGCGCATGAACCTCGCCCAAGCCCTGTTCCGTCAGGGCAATCGCGCCGCTGCCGCTGCTGAGGTCGAGCAAGCGCTAAAGTACGATCCTGACCAGCCAGCCGCACGCCGCATGCTGAAGCAGATCAGGCCCTGACAAGGGGCAGTTCCAGCCGGAAGCAGGCACCTTCACCCAGCTTGCTCTCCACCGCAACCGAGGCGTTCAACTGCTTTGCTAACTCGGCTACAATTGCTAATCCCAGGCCGTTGCCCCCAAACCGTCTCGTTGTCGACCCATCCGCCTGCCGGAAGGGTTCAAAGATCTGCGCCCTGTGTTCTTCGGCGATTCCAATCCCGGTATCGGTCACCGAAAGGCTCAGCATACGGCCCTCCGCAGTCAATTCTGCCTTCACCTCCACCCTTCCTCGATTGGTGAACTTCAAGGCATTCTCGACGAATTGCCGCATCACCCCGGCAAGGGCTGCCTCGTCGGCTATGATGCGTCTCGGACAATCCTCAGATGCCTCAATCCTCCACTCCAGAGATGGGCTCTGCATCCTGAGCGGTTCCACCAGCCCCTCCAGCAATCGCATCAGGTCAAATGCTGAACTCCGTGATTCTCTGCCTCTGGTGATGAGGTCTGAATACTCAACCAGATTCTCCAGAACATGCATCAGCCCGTTGGCTGATCCATAGGCCACCTTGGCAAAATGCCGGTCATCCCCAGTTATGGTCTTTGATTCCATAAGCAGTCCCAGTGTCCCCAGCACCCCATTCATCGGGGTCCGTAATTC
>JAPKYY010000793.1 GCA_026394095.1 Acidobacteriota bacterium
AACGAATACCTGACCTATGTTCTCTGGGCGATAACTCCGGAGGGGCGCCCGGAGAACCTGGGTGAAGTACAGTTGTCCAATGGAAGGGGCAAACTCAATGTCACTACCGAACTACAGGCTTTTGGCCTGCTGGTAACAGCAGAACCGTACTTTGCCGTAACGATGCCAAGTGACCTCATCGTCGCCGAAAACGAGTTACGCCAGGACACGCTCGGCCGCTTTGAGACGATCGACGCCAAGTACGAACTCCTGCAGCGAGGTGAGTATGCCAAGGCAACGAATTCCACCAAAATGGTGCTCGATCCAAAGGTGCCCCTCGAGCTCTATCAGGCCCGCAACGCCTTGCTCATTGCCAAAAGCGTCAAGGCCGACAAGTACGCTCCTGAAGTCATGGTAAAGGCCGAGGCGAGCCTGAAGCAGGCAGAGGAATATCAACTGCGCAAGCGCGAGGCTAAGCCCACCGCGATGATGGCTCGTGATGCCGTCCAGCGGGCCGAAGATGCAAGGGCAGTGGCTGTCAAGCGTGCCGACGAAGAGCGCCTCGAAGCCGAGCGCGCCGCTGCCGCCGCCCGTGAAGCCGCAGCCAAAAAGGCAACTGAAGAAGAAGCCAAACGCCGCGCCATGGCCGAGGAGCAACAAAGGCAAACCGAAGAACAGCGCAAGCTTGAAGAATCCCGGCGCGTCACCGCAGAGCTCGAGCGCGCCAAGGCCGAGGCTGCCAGCCTGCGTGCACAGGCAGCCCGCGAGGCAGAAGAGCGCCGGCGTGTCGAAGCAGAGTTGGCAAGCGCAAAACTCGAACAGGAGCGGGCCCGCCTTGAAGAAGAACGCCGCAAGGCTGTTTTGCAGGAAGAAGCTTCCCGCAAGCTGGCAGAAGAAGCTCGTGCCCTCGCTACTAAAGCAGAGGCAGACAAAGTCGCCCTGCGCGAGCGGCTCTTCGCCCAGTTCAATCAAGTGCTTGAGACAAAGGAAAGCGAGCGCGGCCTTGTAGTCAACTTGGGCGACCTTCTCTTTGATATTGGCAAGGCAACTCTGCGTCCAGACGCGCGTGAAAAGCTGGCCCGGCTCTCAGGCCTCGTGCTGGCCCATCCAGGCTTGAAGCTCGAATCAGAAGGCCATACCGACGCCACAGGAAGCGACTCAATGAACCAGCGCCTCAGCGAGCAGCGTGCCGAGGCAGTTCGCGCTTACTTGGAGTCACAGGGGATTGCAGCTGCCAATCTCACAGCTCAGGGTTTTGGCAAAGAAAAGCCCGTCTCAGACAACACAACCGCAAAAGGGCGTCAGCAGAATCGCCGCGTCGAAATCATCGTCTCCGGCGAAGTCATCGGCACCAAGCTGCGCTAGCGCGGCTTCTGCGCCAGATGCAGCGCCACGATCCCGGCATCAAAGTAACGGTAGCTAACTTCAGTAAATCCCTGCTCCCTCATCATCTGCGCAAGCAGCGGTGCATCCGGGAATCGGGAGACGCTCTCAGGCAGATATTGGTAAGCATCCCCCTGGCCAGAAACCAGCCGCCCGATCGGGTCCATCACATAGCGATTCCAGAAGCCCATAAAGCCACGCACCAGGCCGTTCGGCGGCTGCGTAAACTCAAGCACAGCCAGACGCCCTCCCGGCTTGAGCACCCGCAATAACTCATCCAGTCCACCGCGGTAATTGACAAAATTCCGGAATCCAAATCCAATCGTGATCAGGTCCAGACTCGACGATTGCAAGGGCAGATGCAACCCGTCGGCCTCAAGCAGCGGCGCCCTCGACTTTTCGTTGGTTCGCACCAGCATTGGGAAACAAAAGTCAGCACCAATATAGCGGGCCGGTGCAACAGCCTCAAGTGCAACCAGTAGATCCCCAGTGCCACAGCAGAGGTCAAGCACCCGAGCCTCAGGCCGCAACCAGGGCTTCAAAATCCGCGCCGTCCGCCAGCGCCACACCCGGTCAATCTGCATGCTCAGGATACGGTTCAGCAGGTCATAGCGCGGTGCCACCCGGCCGAACATATCTCGTACCCAGGCCGACGATTCCGCCTCGGTAAACTCAGGCTTCGGCTTGGTACCGCTAACTGCCATCTATCTCGCCGCCAACGCCGCTTCTGTTGCCTGGCGGATCAATCCGCTCTCGACGCCCGTAACGATTGTGACCTCTCCGATGCGAGTCGGCAGTACAAAGTGCACCTTGCCGTGCAGGGTCTTCTTGTCCGACCCCAGCCGCTGCAGCAGCGTATCGGCCGTGATGCCATCCAGCTTCGGGATGGGTCCAAACAATTCAATGCAGCTCAGAATCGAATTGCAATCGGCCAGCGGCAGGTTACCGTTCAAATGAGCCAGATGCGTTGCCGCATTCATACCAAAGGCCACCGCCTCGCCATGTAGAAACCGTGTGTATTTGGTTTCTGCCTCCAGCGCGTGGCCGATGGTGTGGCCAAAATTCAGGATGCGCCGCAGGTCCCCTTCTTTTTCATCTGCCGTCACCACTTCGCACTTGATCCCCACACTCTCACAAATGATCGCTTCCACGATTTGCGGGTGCTGTCCCAGAACATCAGCCGACTGGAAGGCCATAATGTCAAAGAGCGTTTTGCTCCGGATCACCCCACACTTGAGCACCTCATAAAGTCCCGCGCGGTACTCACGCTCGGGCAGCGTTCGCAGCACCTCGGGGTCGATCAGTACGGCCAGTGGCTGATGAAAGCTGCCAATCAGGTTCTTGCCTGAAACCAGATTCACGCCCGTCTTGCCACCGACAGCCGCATCCACCTGGCCCAGCAGCGTAGTCGGAATTTGCAGCACCGGGATGCCACGCAGAAAGATCGCGGCAAGAAAGCCGGCCACGTCGGTGACAATGCCGCCACCAAACCCAATCACCAGGCTCGCGCGGTCTGCCCCTGCCGCCATCATCTGTTCGGCCAGCGCCTCAACTTCGCTCATCCGCTTCTTGTCTTCACCGCCGGGGAAGAACAGCACATGGTGCTTGCGGCCGTCGAGGGCCTCTTCCATCGCCTTGGCGTGATAGTTCCAGACATCGCGAGTCGTGACCACGAAAATCTGACTGATCTTCGCTGGCAGGTATTCCGCCAGACGCGAAAGAACGTTGCGCTCAACGATGGCATCGTACTGCGCCGTGGAAGTACGAACGGTATAACTAGGCATCTTTATTTCCTCTTACCACTTCAACAATAGTGCGAGTGCCGAGGCTGTCGGGCAACTCGTACCGTAGGATCTCGCGGGCCATAAGATATCGCTTGCGGGTCTCCGGCATCGCAGTCTCAATTTCATTCTGAACCTCGGGCCCTTTGTAGAAGAGTGCCCGGGAACCCTGCTGGATAGCCGGCCCAAAGAGTGGAATGGCCCGCTCAAGCGGAGCAACCGCGCGGGCAGTGATGATATCGGCGTGGTGATATTTCAGCCAGTCTTCCGCCCTTAGAGGCAGCGCCTCAACGTTTCTAAGCCCAAGAGCCGCGATTGCCGATTCCACAAAGCGCGTCTTCTTCTGCACCGATTCAAGCAGCACAAATTTCGTTTGTGGCAGCACCACAGAAAGCGGGATGCCAGGCAGCCCCGCCCCTGTGCCAGCATCTACAACCACAGCTGCCCCGGAGAAGAGTCTCCAGGGCAACACTGAGTCGAGAACATGCTTGATTGCGGCCTCGCGGATGTCGAGAATACGAGTGAGATTGAGGGTCTTGTTCGCTTCAACGATCAGTTCGAGGTGCTGAGCCGTGACTTCGATGACGCGTTGCCGGTTGGGCAAATCATCAGGTAGCAGACCGGCGAGTTCATTGGCAAATGACATTAAAACTGGAAGCGAAGACTCAACTGGAGACGACGGACGTTGGTGCCGTCCGGGAAGCCACCGCTGGCTGTCCCCTCTCCAAAGTTTGCCACAGGATTGAGGTTCGTGCCGCCTGAAACGTTGTAAAGCTGATTCCGGCGCGAGGTGTCCGAAGGCGTATTGAAGAGATTGAACGCTTCAAAATTGAAGGTTGCTACATAGCGCTCAGTCACTCTGAAGAGTTTCGAAATACGCGTGTCGATGCGCCGGGTCTGATCCACATCGAGCAGGTTGCGCGGCAAAAAGGGCACCCGGTTATCGCCACCAAGGCCATTGAGGCTGGCCGTGAAAGCCGCCGCCGGGCCTGGGATCACGATTCCAGCACCATTCACCGTCGGCGTCGTCCCGAAAGCGCTGGCAAATGTGCCCAGCAACGAAATCTGCCAGTCGTTAACTACATACTTGGCAAAGAGACCATCGTTCTTCCAGGGCTTGTAGGCCAGGGTTTGTGCGACAACAAGGCGATGGCGCTGGTCGAGAGTGGAAGACCCCTTCTCGTTGCGGTAATCGCCATTGATGAACGACGTGGGGCCACCACTGAAGAAGAGGTTCGAGCCCGCAGGGCCTAGATTTTCATCAATCGTATGCGCCCAGGTGTAGCTGATATTGCCGCTGGTCTTGATGCGGCCAAGGTCCAGCTTCTTGTTGACGAACTGCACCAGCATGGCGTTGTACCAGATGTTGCTGGCCCCTTCCACGATATTGACGCGTTGATAGTTCGGGTCCACGCGATTAGCCAGACGATAAACCGGAGTCGTGAAGCTGCCCACCTGGTTGCCGCTTGCATCGTTCACCCGGTAGGTAACTTCTGCGCCAGGCGCTCCAACGTTTGCATCGCGAATGCTCAACATGCGAAGGCCACGGTTGAAGGCCCAGCTTACGGTAAGCGCGGTGTTGGCCGTCACAGCCTGTTCAATCCCAAGATCACCCTGCATCGTGTAAGGTGTGCGGAACTTGTCTCCAGGCATCGTGATGCTGCGCGAACCGGCCGCCAGACCAGCGGCGCTGGTGAGGCGATTCGGCCAAACCGGGCCAGCTGCCAGGCTTGCAGCATTATTTCCT
>JAPKYY010000553.1 GCA_026394095.1 Acidobacteriota bacterium
CCCGCAACAGCTGTGCGAGCCTTGCCATCTTCGCCATGACAGCTGGAACAATAGCGAGAGTAATTGCTCTGCGCAGACTCTTTCCATTGTGGTGACGGGTTGCCAGGATTCTTCAGCCGGCGCGCTTCTTGAGGCGCGTTAGCCCGGCCATGCGCGTCGTGCCCCATCAGAGAGCACGACGCGACGATGATGTTAAACAGAACTGCTCTCATGCACTACCTCTGTGCTTGGGTGAGTTGTGTTGTGTTGCCGCGAAAGAAGGTCTGCGTCTGCGCCGCCTGGTCTCCAATGGCCAGACCCAGATTGGCAAAAAGTGGCTTACATGCGGGAGTCTCCGGGCCAGACATGCACCCAGACATCATCTTTCCGGCTGCGTCGACGTTGGAATCTTTCAGCAATGCTGCCATATCGGCGACCACAAAATCCTTCAGAGGATTGAATCCCAGAATCTCTACTTCCGGCCGGTTTGGAGCTCCACATTTGGTAGGGATGGTTGTCTTGGTGTCATCTGGTGTGCAGCCCGTGCTGCCGAGGTGGATCGCATAGCCACGCGGTGCCCCTGTGCTGGAGAAATCAAGGCGGGCAAACTTGCGGCCTGCATTCCAAACCCAGGCCAGCGCAGTTAGATTCAGCGGCGAAGGAGCAGTTGTTAAATCTGTGTGATTCTTTTCAAACGGAACTCCTACCGTGAAACGAATGCCCTTGAAGTTGCCACTTGCCGGAACCGTCCCTACGATCTGATGATTCGTGTCGGGGGTGCCGTTTCCACAACCACCGGTAGCGTTCTCAAAATCAAGCAAAGCCAAATTGTCGATCTGCCACTTTTCATCCTGCTTCAGCTGCACAGGCACTTCTTTGCCTGTAGAGTCGATCAGGCGCACATTGTGCACATAGAAGCGAAAGTCACGCGGAGTGATCGTCGACTTCGATGTTCCGATGCCTGTATAGCTCTTGCCACAAGCGTAATCTTCATTGCCAACAACCGCACGAAAGCGGATCGTAACTGCATCGTCGGCCCATGCGCTGCTCACCACTAACAGAGGGAGTGCCATCCATATTTGTTTCATATCTTCATTTGCCTTTCTTTTGATTTCAGGGTTTGATGCGGCGCGCAGCAAGGCGAGCCGAAGAATTCAGGGGTTCATACATCTGGGTCATGGCTTTCGTAATTCGTTCGCCAGCCTTCTCGGGCGTGCCAGTGCCGAAGGGTGGCTGTGGATTGTATTCGAGCGTCAGTTCGAGCGAGCGAGCATATTCTTCTCCGCGAAGCTGGGCTGCAATGCGCAGCCCAAAATCGATACCAGAAGTAATACCGCCCGCTGTGATGCGATTGCGGTCTTGCACCACGCGCTCGTTTACGGCAGTAGCGCCCAACAGCGGAAGGACATCGCGAACAGCCCAGTGGCTGGTTGCTTTGTAGCCCCGTAGCAGCCCAGCCGCACCAAGCACCAGCGAGCCAGAACATACACTCGTCACCAGCCGTGCCGTCTTGCCGCGAGCCTTCAGAAACTGAATCACTTGCGCGTCTTCCATCAACGCGATTGTTTCGGCTCCACCGCCCGGAACAAACAAAATGTCCACCGGGTCTGGACACTCCGCAAACGTCTTTGTCGGCAGAATCGACAGGCCCGTATCACTTATAACGGGGTCTTTGGTTTTCCAAACCAGGTGCACTTTTGTGCCCATGGTGTAGCCAAAGACTTGTTGCGGCCCAACCAGATCGAGCGCTGTCATGCCGGGATAGACGAGCATCGCAATCTGCTCATTGCCCTGAGCTGCAGCTGCTGCGGCAAGCAGTGCAATCGATTGGCGCCGCGATATCAAAACTGCACCTTCAGTGCCAGTTGCAACGATCGAGGTCCGCCAACCTGAAAGAGCGGGTTCAATCCGCCGAGGCCGGTACTGAGAATCTGTGTCGAGCGGCCAAAGTTGGTGTTGGTAAGAATCCCAATTGGGTTCGCAAAATTCGGCGTGTTGAACAGATTGAATGCGTCGGCACGGAAGTCCAGATTCAGGCCTTCTGTAATACGGAAACGGCGTCGCAAAGCGAGGTCTACTTGCTGCAAGCCGAAGCCGCGAAGCACTCCTCGCCCAAGCGTGCCCTGCCGAGCCTGCGCCAGCGGTGTTGCTCCATCAAAGGCTGCAGGGTTGAATCGCTTGCCACCAGCAAATGCATCGCTATAAAGATACAGCGGCACACCAGGCACCACGTCCGGTCGCGCCACATTCGTAAGGCCAAGCCCCAACGGGTCGCGCCCGGTGACGATACCAACCGGTGAACCCGTACGCAGACGCACCACAGAATCAAACGCGAAGCCGCCCACCACTGCCCGGGCAAGCCGGTTCGACTTCGGCACCGGAATCTCGTAGCTCGCCGAACCCGTGAAGGTGTGAGCAAAGTCGAAAGAGGATGGCCCACGATCGGATGCTGCTCCCAGACGCGAAACGGGCGCCTGCAAATTGGTGATCGATTCATCAGACGCCGTGTCCAAAGACTTAGACCACGTATAGGAAAGCAGTGCCTGCAGGCCTTGCGTCATCCGCCGCTTGAATTGCATCTGCAGCGAGTTGTAGTCGGAGTAGCCTTCGTTGTTCACATAGTCGATGCGTGTGAAGCTTGCATTCTGCAGAACCTGCGGGCGCAAACTCTCAACACGTGCCAGCCGCCGTGCGGCAGCTCCGACATAAGACGCGGAAAGCGAATTCGCATTGCCGAGCGGCTGTTCAATCGCCACGCTGAACTGCAACGTATATGGCAGCTTGTAGTCTTCGGCATATGCGAAGAGCCTCGGGTAGGGCGGATTCGTATTCAGCGGAAGCGCCTCGGCATTCAGGATCGGGTCGTTGATCGAGGCGTTCGTTACGATGCGATTGCGTGAGTACGGATAGTTACTCGGCGTAAAGGCCGTGCCCGTAAAGGCGTAGCCAAGGTCATAGAACACGCCAAAGCCACCACGCACAACCGTGCCACGGTTGCGAAAGGGCTGATAGGCAATGCCCAGTCTCGGCGCGAAATTGCCATAGGTAG
>JAPKYY010000607.1 GCA_026394095.1 Acidobacteriota bacterium
CGGGATGGAGTTGGGTAAACAACCTGACAACTACGGTCAATCCGACGCTGACCAACGAGTTCATCTTTGGTTCATCAAAGAACGTGCTCAATATCGACCCGGTAGACAAAACCTTTGACCGTGCAAAGCTGGGGTTGAGCTACAAGATGCCGTTTGGCGGCGACACGCTTGGGCTGGTTCAGAACTGGCGCTTTGGTGGGGTTCCAAACGCTCCATTCACGGGCTTTAACGGTACGCCCTTCCGCAACTTCAACAACACCATCGACATCACCGACAACGTAACGAAGGTGATGGGCGCTCACACGATGAAGTTCGGCATTTACCTGCACAAGAGCCGCAAGGATCAGACAGCTTTCACTTCGGTGAACGGCGATGTCTGGTTTGACAACAATACTCAGAATCCGGGGAACACGAACTGGGCGTTTTCCAACGCACTGCTCGGCAACTTTGACCGCCTGGCACAGTCGGACAAAGTGCTCAACGGGCAGTATCGTTCGTGGAACATCGAGTGGTTTGCGCAGGACAACTGGCGCGTGAACAAGAAGCTGACGCTGGACTACGGCATCCGCTTCTACATCATCCAGCCGCAATATGATGCCGCCCTAAACACATCGTCGTTTAATCCGGCGATTTACGACCCCGCAAACCGGGCTCAGTTGATTCAACCCGTAAGAATCGATGGCGTGAACCTGGGACTGAACCCGATAACCGGCCAGACCGTACCCAATGCATTAGTGGGATCGATCATCAACAACGGCAAAGGCTTCGTGAACGGTCTCTATTCCAACGGCATGGGCTTGTCGAATTCGAGCAGCTATCCGAGAGGCTTGATCGATAGCCGAGGTGTACATTACGCACCTCGCCTGGGTGTTGCCTATCAGGCAAACGACAAGACTGTAGTTCGCGCAGGCTTTGGCATTTTCTATGACCGCTTCCAGGGAAACCCTGTATTCGATATGCTTCCGAACCCGCCGTCTACCACTCGCCCCACTTACTTCTTTGGAAACCTGGGTACGCTTCAGAGCCTTGCCGGTTCGTTTTTCCCGAACAATGTTCGCGGATTCGACAAGCTGGGAGATGTTCCGACAACGTATCAATGGAATCTGACTGTGCAGCGCCAGTTGATGAAGTCTACTTCGCTCGAAGTGAGCTATGTGGCCAACAAAGCAACGCATTTGCTGTCAACTTATGACTTCAATGCAATGCCCTTTGGATCGGCCTGGCTGCGTCAGAACCAGAATCCGCAAACGGCCAATTTGAGTGCGACCAGCTTTGATGGACGCACGGCATTGCCTGTGAACCTCTACCGCCCGTACCTCGGTCACGGCGAGAGCGTCGTAACCACGTTTGGTGGATGGTCGAATTACAATTCGCTGCAGGTAAGTCTCAACAAGAACAGTGGCAAGGGCTTGCAATATGGTGTTGCTTATACCTATGCCAAAGCTCTTGGACTGTCCTCTGGTGACGGTGATCGTCTACACCCCACAAACTACCGGATGGCCAATTACAGCTACCTCGATTTCGACGTCGCTCAAATGTTGGTCGTCAACTTCATCTACGACGTTCCTTCGCTGGCCAAGTCTGTTAAGGGCCTGAACAATGCGGTGGGTAAGTCGGTGTTCGGCGGATGGCAGGTTTCGGGCCTGATCTCGCTGATTGGCGGCCAGCCAGCCAATATCGGCGTCGGCATTCAGGGTATTGGCGGAGAACTGAACCGTGTATACACTGGCTCAGAATCCGTTGGCCCACGCGTGGTTGTGAAGGGGAATCCGATCATTCCAATTGGTCAGCGCACCGACCTTCGGTACATCGATTACTCGGTTCTCGCCCCTCCCTCAATTGGGAGCCAGGGCCTTGAATCGGCACAACGCATCGTACGCCGTCCGGGAGTGAACAACTCGGATATCTCGTTGTTCAAGAACTTCAGAATCAAGGAAGATAGCCCACGCTTTCTGCAATTGCGTCTGGAGATGTTCAACGCGCCCAATCACACGCAGTTCTCGGACTTCAACCGAAGCGCAACGTTCAACGCTACGACCGGGGCGATCACCAACCTCCCCACAGGTCTGGGCGGGAGCGGTGGCCGCTTCGGCTTTGGTGCCGTCAATGCCGCTCGTTCACCGCGTCAACTGCAACTTGCTGCGAAGTTTTACTTCTAGGCAAATGGGATGGGAGGGGCCAGCCTTCGGGCTGGCCCTTTTTCTATTTACGGATGCGGTGATCGGTAAAGGTAAGGTAGGGAGCGGGCGTGGACTTGGGCATGTGGCAACTTGCGCAATCCAGGGCACGCGGGCAGGCCGCTTTGGCCTTGGGGGCATGGCAACCGGTGCAGGTCTTGTCGTAGGTGGCACTGGCGGCGACGCTCTGGTGCGGGTCGTGACAACTTACGCAGGTGAATTTGCCGGCGCTTTTCTGATAACACTTGCTGACGAGGAAGCCAACAGGCGCGAAGCGAACACTCAATGGATCTTCGACTTCGGGCATAGGCGAGGCGTATTCGCGTGCTGGCGAACGGTGGCAGGTGGCGCAGGCGGCGACGCTCGAGTCTCGGCGGATGGTGTTGGCAGTTGGGTGGTTGCCCTGGGCACCATGACAGTTCTCACAGTGAACGCCGGGGCGATCACCGGTCTTGTGGCAGGCAAAGCAGCGCTGGGCGTTGGCGGTGGATTGAGTGATGCCTCCGGCTTTGTCGAGATCTTCCGCCGGCTGCAGGGAGTGTCCTGGGGTGAGGCTGAGCCTGCCGGGTGCGGCATACCAACTGAGGCGATGTTCGACCCATTGATCGCCGTTTTGAAAAACAGGCGTGCGTGCGTAATGGCCGGCACCGAATAGCCAGGTGAGGGCGATGACTCGTTCGGCTGTTCCCTGACGGATCTTCACTCCCTGGGAGTCGTAGGTGTAGGTGATGCCGCCACGCTCACGCAACGTCTTTCCGGCGAAACCTTCGCCATCGTAGGCCTTAAGCGTCAGGGCGTGGCGGGACTTGCTTTGGATATCAACTTTGTCCTGGTGACAGGGGGTGCAGGCAAGAGCTAGGGCTGATCCGAAAACAAATCCTGCTGCCTGGATAATTCCCTGGCAGAGATTTGTTTGACGGCAGCGAATTCGCGTGCGGCCTCCGTCTTGCGGCCCAGGCCCTGATAGACATTGGCCAGCAGATAATGAGCTTCGCGATAATCGGGATCCGACGCTATCGACTTCTCGAGACAAGTCACGGCCTCCACACTTCGATTCTTCTGCCAGACCAGCTTGGCCAATTGATAATTGGCGCGGGCGTGCTTTGGCTTTCTGGCGAGACTGGCTCGCAAAAGACGTTCCGCCTCAATCTTATCGCCGCCGGTCATAGTGAGTGCGGCGCCAAGGGTAAATTGTGCTTCCGGGTTATCCGGGTGGGCCTTCCACTCGTTGCGCCATTCGGTGACAGCTTCCGCGTTTTGCTTCTTGCGCCAGTGGATTGCACCGATGTGGAGACCCAGGGTTGGCAATTTGGGCGAGAGTTCGCGGGCCTTCAAGAACGTCGTCATTGCCTCGTCAAATCGCTCTTCGACGAAGAGGGCCTGGCCAACAGTAAGCAGCACTTCAGCGGAGGTGCCTTGTTCGAGCAGAGGCCCGAGGATCTTCTGCGCATCCCCGACACGGTCGCTGCGCAGATAGGCTGTGGCGAGGCCAAGCTGGATGCTGGCATCGCCCGGGAGAAGGGCTTCAAAGGCCTTAGAGGCCTCGCTGTAGCGCTCCAGTTCGAGCAGTGAGAGGGCTCGCAGTTGCATAGACTGCCGGTGGCCTGGCTGCGCCTTGAGGAAGTGATCGAACTCAGAGGCGGCACGAGCCCAGTCACGGGTTTTGAAGTACGCGAGGCCAAGATTCAAGTGGAGCGGAGCCAGTGCGGGCCGCAAGGCGAGGGCTCGCTGAAACTGAACGATGGCCTGGGAAAAGTCTTCTTTGCGAGAAAGAACCGAGCCAAGATTAGCGAGCGCCTCAACGTGAGCGGGATGGGTTTTCAGGTGCTCGCGATAGGCCTTCTCAGCCTCGGCTAGCTTGCCTGCGCGAAGGAATTCCCCGCCCTGAACATAAAGGTCTACCTGCGCCAGCAGTAGAAGAAGGAGCAAGGACGACATCGCCCTTATTCTATCGTTCGATGTAACAGTTTGCGCTGGCAAAGGCTCTCAAGCTGGAAAAGCAAATGGTTCTCAG
>JAPKYY010000146.1 GCA_026394095.1 Acidobacteriota bacterium
CGAACCGTCCGCATGTATTCGTGCGGCACGACGGTCTACAACTACGCCCATATCGGCAACCTGCGCACCTTCACATTCAACGACACTCTGCGGCGCTGGCTGCGGTACCGCGGCTTCGTGCTCAACCATGTGATGAACATCACCGATGTGGAAGACAAGATCATCCGCAAGTCGATGGAGCTTGGTATTCCGATGTCGGAATACACGCTGAAGTATGAGAAGTTCTTTCTCGAAGACATGGACACAATGCGGATGGAGAAGCCGGAGAAGATTGTCCGCGCGACCGAACACATCCATGAAATGGTCGAGCTGATCGAGACGCTGCAAACCAAAGGATTCACTTATGATTCCGACGGTAGCGTTTACTACCGCATCAGCAAATTTCCGGGATACGGCAAGCTGTCGCATCACGATTTCTCGGGGATTCAGGCAGGGGCTCGCGTCGATAACGACGAATACGACAAGGACGATGCTCGCGACTTCGTGCTGTGGAAGGCACGCAAGGGCGAAGAACCAGCCTGGGACGCACCGTTTGGAGTTGGCCGTCCTGGCTGGCATATCGAATGCTCTGCGATGGCCATGAAGTATCTAGGCGATACACTCGATATCCACACGGGTGGCGTCGACCTTGCCTTTCCGCATCATGAAAACGAAATCGCGCAGTCTGAAGGCGCTTCTGGCAAGCCCTTTGCACGGTTCTGGGTGCACTGCGAGCATCTGCATGTGGATATGCAGAAGATGTCGAAGAGTCTTGGCAACATCTTTACGCTGCGTGATCTGGTGGAGCTTGGCCATACGCCAGAAGCACTGCGCTTTGTGCTGATGAGCGTGCCCTATCGCAAGAAGCTGAACTTTACGCTGGAGTCGATGCAGGGGGCACAAACCTCGATCGACAGGTTGAGGAACTATAAACTGCGGATCGAGACCGCCAAGTTGGCGGCGGGTACAAATGAGGACGTGACGAAACTGGCGGCGGAAGCGCTGGCGAAGTTCGAGGCGTCGATGGATGATGACCTGAACACCGCCGAAGCGCTTGCGGCAGTATTTGAATTTGTTCGCGAAACCAATAGCCTGCTCGATCAGGAACAATTCCTCGAAGGTAACCGGGCGGCAGCACTTGATCTGCTGGCTCGCTTTGACACGGTATTCGACATTCTTGGAGTTCGTGTTGCAGCCGGAGGGATAGAAGACAGTGCCGTTGAAGCGTTGATTACAGAGCGCACGGCGGCAAAGAAAGCAAAACAATTTCAACGCTCAGACGAGATTCGCAAGCAATTGCTGGACGCCGGGATTGTGCTTGAAGATACCAAAGATGGAGTCAGGTGGAAGCGCAAGTAAGGCTAGCGCGAAGCCATTCGAAGACCGATGCCAATCAACACTGCACCAAAGACTCCGTACCCGAGTACCGCTCCCCAGCCCCAGTCCTTGCGGCCATCGCGATGGGCCTTGAGTCCGGAATATGCTGCGAAAACGAGAACAATACCAGTGCCGAGCAGCAATGCAATATCAAACCATGCGCGACGGCGGAATCCACCCTGCACTCTCATCACCGCAACCATGAGAGAAGCAGTAGAGACAAGTAATTGCGCCCAGATGGGCGCACTCCAGTTCAATAGGCCGCGCACAGCAAATATCCTCTGCGAGTAAAAATCAATGAAAATCCATTCTAAGGCCGTCCACGCGGGCGACCGCAAGCGCAAAGCCGGTACTCCGATTCCGGTGACTACTCCGATTCACACGGCAGCCAGCTTTTTCTATGACTCACTTGAGTCGATCGACAAAGTCTTTGCCAAAGAGATGCACGGTTATGCGTACTCCCGCTACGACAATCCTTCCAACGCGGCGCTCGAAGAACTGGTAAGCAGCCTTGAGGGTGCGCATGGCACATTGGCTACGTCTTCAGGGATGAGCGCATTGCAGATTGCGATCACCGCAGCGCTGACTGACCGTCGCAAGCACGTGCTGGCGGCCAATGCACTTTACGGGGCGACGGTGAAGTTGTTGCATCAGGTCTTTGAGCCCTTCGGCACCACCAATGCCTTTGTCGATATTTGTGATCTGGAG
The DNA here is from genome assembly GCA_026394095.1 of Acidobacteriota bacterium. Classification (GTDB taxonomy): domain Bacteria; phylum Acidobacteriota; class Terriglobia; order Bryobacterales; family Bryobacteraceae; genus Bryobacter. The sequence continues at coordinate 2,065 of JAPKYY010000146.1, forward strand.
GCGATCGCAAAAGCAATTGCCACAGAAAAGCCTGGGGTGATCCTGATGGAGACCATCTCGAACCCGCTCTTGCGCATTGGCGAGATCGACAAGATTGCAAAGATGGCGCGTGAGGCAGGCGCATGCCTGATTGTGGATAACACCTTTGCTACACCGGCACTGGTACGGCCGCTGGAGCTTGGTGCGCACATCTCGGTGAGCAGCGCGACCAAGTACCTGTCCGGGCATGGTGACGTGATCGGCGGCCTGGTGAGCTGCGATGAAGAACATTTTGAACCGGTGCGCGCGCTATCGCGGATTTATGGCCCAATTCTGGGCCCCTTTGAGTGCTATCTGACGATGCGCGGCATCAAGACTTTTCCGCTGCGGTTTGACCGTCAGAATCAAAACGCGATTCGAGTGGCAGACTTCCTCTCAAAGCGAGCCAGGGTGGAAGCGGTTTACTTCCCGGGACTACCCAATCACCCGGATCAGGCAACCACTGCGCGACTGCTGCCCGAGGGTCATTTCGGTGCGATTGTATCGTTTGAGATTGAGGGTGCTGACAAACAAGGGGTCTTCAATTTCTTTGACCGCCTGAAAATGATTGTGCCTGCGACGAGCCTTGGCGACGTGCACACAATGGCGCTTTATCCAGCCATTGCATCGCATCGCGATATCCCTCCGAAGCAGCGGGCCCGGCTTGGAATTCGAGAGAATCTGATTCGAGTCTCTGCTGGAATTGAGGATATTGAAGACATCCTCGCCGATCTCGATCAGGCTCTTGAGCTGAGCTAGGTTAAGATAGGCGACTATGGCCATTTACGCCTCAACAGTTTTTCTTAGTGCATTTCTTCTGTTTCTGGTTCAGCCACTGATTGCAAAACTGATCCTTCCCTGGTTTGGTGGATCTGCCGTGGTCTGGAACACTTGCATGTTGTTCTTTCAGATCCTGCTGTTGGCCGGATACGCGTACGCGCACTGGACCATTCAGAAGCTGAGCCCGAAAGCGCAGTTTCGTCTGCACTCGATTTTGCTAGCGCTCGCGGTGATTCTGACTCCTGCGTTGCCACCGGAATGGCTGAAGCCCGGGGGAGAATCCGCACCGGTACTGCCCATTCTCGCCGTGCTCATGGTGACCATTGGGCTGCCTTACTTCCTGCTGTCGTCTACCAGCCCTCTTCTGCAAGCCTGGTATTCGCGTGTGCATAATGCCGCACCGCCATATCGACTCTTTGCTTTGTCTAACCTTGCCAGCCTGCTAGCGTTGCTGGCATATCCGATTGCCATCGAACCTTATTTGCCGGCCGGGTACCAAGCCTATACCTGGCATGCTGCCTTTGCGGCATTCGGACTCTTCTGTGCCTACACGGCCTGGCGTGCGTCTGTGGCACTGCCTGGTGAAGTTGCTCAGACCGAGGAGTCTGGCGAGATCCCCGCCCCACCGACAAAGAAGGACTATCTTCTCTGGATCACACTTGCCTCGCTGCCGACAATGCTTTTTCTTGCATTCACAAGCCACCTGGTGCAGAACGTTGCCTCGATTCCCTTCCTGTGGGTAGTGCCGCTCTCGATGTACCTGCTGAGCTTCATTCTTGTTTTTGATTCAGACAAAATCTATCGCCCAATGATCTTCCGCATTGCGACTCCGATCATTCTCGGTGGATTGCTTTACGGGATCTACCTCACCGATTCCGACACCAAACTCCACTACCAACTGGCTGCAGCTGCGTTCTCTTTGCTTGTGTTCTGCACGTTCTGCCATGGAGAGCTGGCTGCCCGCAAGCCGCACCCGCGCTATCTGACGATGTTCTTTTTGATGATGTCTGTTGGCGGGGCTATCGGCGGCTTCCTCATTTCGATTGCGGCACCAATGCTGCTGCCTGGTTATTTCGAACTCTACATCGCGCTCGCGCTCTTTGCCTTTGCAGCGCTGATGATGCTTTACCGCGAACATTGGTCGACCGACATTCTCTGGACCGCTGCCGCTGTAGCAACTGTGGTTCTGGCCTTCATCGAGATCCGGGTGATAACCAACGGCAGCCGGCTGATGGTTCGTAATTTTTACGGGTCGCTTCGGGTGCAGGATTCGACTTCGGGCACCGACAAGGAGACGTGGACCCGCACGCTGATTCACGGCACGATCAACCACGGGTTGCAATTTCTGAGCGATGAACGGGCGCAGCTGCCTACAACCTACTATGGGCCGAACTCAGGCGTAGGGCTCGCCATCGTCAATACGTGGCAGATGAACCACCGCGTTGGCCTGATTGGTCTTGGCACCGGCACGCTGAGTTCTTATGCCCGCAAGGGTGACTACTATCGCATCTACGAAATCAATCCGCTGGTGCTTGATGTGGCGCGAGCGGATTTCCGCTTTCTCAAGGGATGCCGCGGCACCTGCGACATCGTTCTTGGGGATGCCCGGCTTTCGCTTGAACGTGACCCAATCCAAAACTTCGATGTGCTGGCGGTGGATGCATTTTCGGGCGATTCGATCCCCGTCCATTTGCTCACGAAAGAAGCCTTTCAGCTCTACTTCCGTCACCTGAAGGGGCCGAACGGCGTGCTTGCCGTGCACGTTTCAAACAAGCACCTGAGGCTTGGGCCTGTGGTGGAACGCATTGCTACCAGTCTTGGCATGAAGACGCTGGAAATCACGAACGAAGAGATCGACGAAGCACAGGTCTTCTCTTCTGACTGGGTGCTGGTTTACCGGCCAGAAGCGGCCATTGCGAATAATCCACTGGTAACCTCCGCTGGCGAGAAAGTTGCCGCCCGGTAGCGCTCAAGAACGCGAGTTGATTGCGAGTTCGCTGCAGCAATTTCAACTGGGGGAAGGCTCCGATGGGCTTGGGCTTCTGCGCAGGGCCACCGAGTTCAGCGGCCGTAACGGCATCAGTTCCCTTCCCGAGGCGATGCAGCAATTCATTCGTGAGGAGCAGCGTCATTCGGCCGTGCTGGGGCTTTATCTGGATCGCGAATCTATTCCCCGGTTGCAGAATCATTGGGTGGATCATATCTTTCGACGCGTCCGTAATCTGGCAGGCTTTGAGCTGATGCTGACTGTGCTGGTGACGGCCGAGTTTATTGCGATCCCGTACTATACGGCGATTCATGATGTGACGAAATCGGAATGCCTGCGCCGCATTGCAAAGCGCATTCTCAATGATGAGGCCCAGCACCTGGAGTTTCAGGCTGACAATCTGGCGCTGTGCGCGGCAGGACGGGGTGATTTGGGGAGGCTGGGAACCATTTTGTTTCAGTGGCTGATGCTGAGTTTCGCCGCAGCACTGGTCTATTCGATGCACTCACGACTGTTCAGAACAGCAGGTTTCGGCCCCTTGCGCTTCTGGTCGATGGCATTCGAAGCGCATAAGGCAATCTTCCATAAACTGGCGTTGGGGGCAGGTACAGTGAGTGAGCCGGCCAGAGCTTATCTGAGATGAAGATGGGGGAGTGCTATAAAGATATTTCAAATTGGTTCCATCTAAAGCAATCTGGAGGGCGACTCAAAGGCTAAGCATCGGTATGATTCTTGCTCTGGAGTTGGCTGCTCAAAAGCCTCCTGAGGCTAAAGCACCGGAAGAAGTAGCTGCCCCGGCAAACTTGTTGGGCAAGGTAAATACTCAAGCCGGTGAGGCCCGGCGCAACGAAAATGTCTTCATTACGGCCATCGACAACAATGCGCAGAAGGAGTCGAGTGTCCGGGTTGGGATGACAGCGACGGCGATTACGGAATTCACAGCGGCATCGAGGTTCTTTGGTGCGGAGTTTGGGCTTTCCCCAAGCAGCCCGATTCATCTTGGGGCAGTGCGGGCGCGGAGGGATCTGCACGGGAACCTGAATTGGACACACGTGAATTCCGTTTTTGCAGCCCGTAGTTTCTTTCAGGCTGGGAGTGTTTTGCCTGCGCGAGAAAACA
>JAPKYY010000361.1 GCA_026394095.1 Acidobacteriota bacterium
AGCATCGACGTTGCCGAAGTTGGTTTCTAGTTCTTTGCCTTCGATGAGGATCTTGGCCCCGGTGAGGAAATTGGAGCCAGCGATGCCCATGGCTGAGCCACCGGTGGCCTGGACGTTGAAGCCCTTGGCGGCTGGAGTGGTATCGGGGTGGACCGATTTGATTTCCGGGGCTGGGCCGGATTTTGCGAGGACGATCCACTGGAGAGTATTGGTGGGACGGCCGTCGGGAGTTTCTACCGAGACGGCGTAGGAGCCGGGCTTGGAGAACATTGCTGTGGGGACGAGGGCGGCGAGAGAGGTGCCGTCGCCAGAGGCGGTTTCGAGCGGCATGCCGTTGAGCTTGATACGGGAGCCTTTGATGAGGTTGCTGCCGAGGACACTGAGGGCAGAGGCGCCATTCGGTTGCTGGTTGAAGGGCTGGCCTTCCATCACTTTGTCCGGGAGGAGTTTTTCGATCTTCGCCTCAGGCAGGACTGGGGCTTTTTCTTTTTCTGATACGCAGGAGCTCAGGAAGACAGTGGTGGCAAGAGCTACGATGCTCAAATATTTCATGACTTATTCAGGTTAAGCGAAAGACGGCGTATCTGCCATCGTCGAAGACAGTTTGCGTGTTGGGAACGGGGACGAAGGGCTTGACGAGGCCGCTCTCGAGGAAGGTGCCGCCGTAAATGGTGCCGCCGAGTTTGGCTCGGGTACGGTCTACGATGATGTACTTGAAGCCGGTGGATTTGAGGCGGGCGATCATGGCTGTGGGGTCGGTGATTTTAGGGCCGGTGTGTACGTTGCCGAGCCAGGTGTAGGTGTAGCCGCCGAACCAATCGCCGTAAGATTTGCCGGGGGAGTAGGCGCGGATGTCGTCACAGAACCAGGTGTAGACCATGTCATTCTTTTTGACGACGTTTGAGGCGGCCTGGGTGGCGCGGTAGTAGGGGAGGACGGAGTTGAGGACGTATTGCGTAGCGGGCCAGGTGACCGGCGGAGGGACGCCGTAGCGGATGACGTTGCTGGTGAGGAGTGTGGTGGAGAGGAGTAGAGGGAGCAGCAGGAGAGGGATTGCGACGTTTCGCCAGTTGAGGCGTGCGAGTGCGCTGAGCAGGAGAAGGGCCCAGATGGGGAGGAGGCAGGCTTCGTAGCGCATGACTTGCCCTGAGCGAAACCAGACGATGGTGAAGAAGAGGCTGCCGAGGATGGCGACCCAGGTGGCGGAATCGATTTTGGTGCGGCGGAGGATGAGCGCTAATGCCCCAATGGCAAGGAGGATGAGGCAGGAGGGGCCGAAGCGGAAGAGGTCTGCGTAGCGATCTGGTGTGACGGTGATCATGTTCCAGGGCATGGCGAGGAAGGCGAAGAGATCGCGACCGACGCCGTAACCTGCATTGACCTGGAAGAGGGCCTTTACGTCAGGGGAATCGCTTAAGAAGGGATAGAAAGGACTGCCAGTGAAGCGCCAGCCCCGGAACCACCAGGCAAGGCCGACGGCAGTGACGGCCGAGCCGTGAGGGCGAGGTCTGCGTATTCCTGCCTTGCGATGTAGCCGAAGATGGGGGAGCCGAATACAAGCGAAGCGGCGGCGAGGATACCGAGGGGGATGCGGTAGCGGCGTGCCATCCAGGCGAAGAGGCCGAGGAGGATCGTGAGGTATTCGAGATTGACGAGCTTGATGATGTTAGCGTCGCCGGTGAGCCACCACTGGCGCATGTAGAGCATGACGGGCATGTGGGGCTGGGCATTGAAGCGGATGCCCTCGTGATAGGGGAACTTCTGTTGCTCCATGTAGTAACGAGCTGAGGCCATGTGGTACATGGTGCTGTCGTATTCGAGGATTGGGAGCATGAGGTCTGGGACGACGACGATGGTGAAGGGGATGGCCCAGAGGTAAGCCCAGCGGAGGCGCGGGAGTTTGAGTTCTCGCCAGGTGAGGGCGAGGCCCAGGATCGCCTGGAGGATGGTGAAGGCGAGGAGGCCTTTGAAGGTGAGGCGGCCGAAGGAGCCGAAGAGGAAGAGGCCGAGTGCGGCAGCGCCGGTGCCGAGAGCGAGGGCTGAGGCGTGTTTGAGGCCTTTGGCGAGATTGAGTTTCAGGAGGCGGAGGATGGCGAGGCCAAAGAGGTAATCGGCTAAGACGATGGGAAGGGTGGTCAGGATCGCCTGCAGGGCGTAGCGTGCGAGGAGGACAGGGTCAACGGTCTGGCTGAGGAGAGTTTGAAAATTGGGGAGCCACCAGTCTGGGAACCAGCTCCAGGGGGCAGGACTCACGCGACCGAACTCGTACCTTGTGCGATTTTGGCTGCAGATTCCGGGGCTGGATGTTCCATGGGGGTGAAGCGGTATTTAACCAGGGTCCACATGGCGTGGAAGCCGTCCTGCCAGCGGATTTTTTTACCTTCGAGGATGCCGCGGGCGTTGTACTTGATGGGGACTTCGTGGATGGTGTGGCCGAGGCGGCGGACTTTGGCGGTGACCTCGGGGCAGAATTCAAAGCGGAGGCAGCGGAGGCGCATGGCGCGGAGGACGTCGATGCGGAAGGCTTTATAGGCGGTGGCTTCGTCGGTGATGGAGCTGGTGTAGAGGATGTTGGTAGTGGTGGTGAGGATTTTGTTGGCGAGCCAGTTGGCGAACTTCATGCCTTCGAGATTGCCCATGAAGCGGCTGCCGTAGACGACGGTGGCCTGGCCGTCGACGATGGGCTGAAGGACTTTGAGGTAGTCGTTGGGGTCGTATTCGAGGTCTCCGTCCTGGATGAGGACGACGTCGCCAGTGGCCTTGCGGATGCCGATGCGGATGGCAGCGCCTTTGCCGAAGTTTTCGACGGAGTGGTGGATGGCGACCAGGCCATGGTAGCGATCGAGGATTTCAGAAGTGCCGTCGGTTGAGCCATCGTCGACGATGATGATTTCTTTTTCGCAACCAGCGGGCAGGGCTGCTTTCATCACACGGTCGAGAACCATGGGGATCACGTTTACTTCGTTGTAGACGGGGATGATGATGGAGATCTTCACGAGTGCTCTTGCGTTGATCCTATCGCTTTTCGAGGACGGCGAAAACGCTTTGTCCGAAGGGTGGCGTGACCCAGCCTTCGAGTTTTTCGAGGACTGGGACGATGCGTTTGTCGAA
>JAPKYY010000123.1 GCA_026394095.1 Acidobacteriota bacterium
TCAAGCTCTGCGACCGCCTCCACAACCTCCGCACCATCGGAAGTCTCTCCCGCGAGAAGCAAACCCGCATCGGCCAGGAAACCCTCGACATTTATTCCCCCATCGCCCACCGTCTCGGCATGGGTAAGGTCAGGGCCGAACTCGAAGACCTCGCCTTTGCCGCGATCGATCCCGAAGCCCACGCCGACATCTGTGGTCAGATCGAACACAAGCGCAAAGCTTCGCAGGAATTCCTCGAAGGCATTCAGAAAAGCGTCGAACAAAAGCTCGCCCGCGAAGGCATCCCCGCCCGCGTCGAAGGCCGCGTCAAGCGTCCTTATTCGGTCTACCTCAAGCTCAAGAAGCAAAAGATTCCGATCGAACAGGTCTACGACCTCCTCGCTCTTCGAATCATCACCGACTCGCTCAAAAACTGCTACGCTGCCTTGGGCGTCATCCACAACGAGTGGCCTCCGATCCCCGGCCGCATCAAAGACTTCATCGCCATGCCCCGCCAGAATGGCTACCAGAGCCTCCATACCAGCGTTATGGGTACAGGCGGCCAGGCCTTTGAAGTCCAGATTCGCAACGAAGAAATGCACCGCCTCGCAGAGGAAGGCGTCGCCGCTCACTGGAAGTACAAAGAAGGCCGGCGTGGCAAGAGCACCGAAGAACAATACGTCAACTGGATGCGGCAACTGGTCGAGTGGCAGCAGGAAATGCGCGACCCCGGTGAGTTTATGTCCACCCTCAAGGTGGATCTTTATTCCGACGAAGTCTACGTTTTCACCCCCAAAGGCAAGGTCGTAGTTCTCCCCCGCGAATCAACACCCGTAGACTTTGCCTACGCCATCCACAGCGACGTCGGTAACGCCTGCGTCGGCTCCAAGGTCAATAACCGCATTGTCCCGCTCAAGTACTCTCTCAAGAACGGCGATGTCGTCGAAGTTCTAACTCAGCCCGGCCACATGCCGAGCAAAGACTGGCTCGGTTTCGTCAGAACCTCCAAGGCGCGCAACAAGATCAAGCAGATCATAAACGCCACCGAGCGGTCCAAGGCTATAGAAATCGGCGAGAAGTACTTCGAAAAAGAAGCCCGTCGCCTTTCAGTTCCGATTTCCAAAATCGACGATGCGCTCCTTGCGCAGGTGCTCGAAGACTACGGTGTCGGCAAGCTGGAAGACCTTTTCGCAAACCTCGGCTACGGTAAGATCGAAGCTCGCCCCATCCTCATGCGCCTATCTCCAGAGCGCGCCGCTCAGGAAGAGGCAAAGGCCAGCGAAGCAGCGGCTCAACCATCCACACAAGCCACTTTCGACAAAGACGCAAAGAACCTCGCCCTTCGCGTTAAGGGCGTTAACGACGTGATGATCTACCGCGCCCCTTGCTGCAACCCCATCCCGGGCGAAGCCATCGTTGGCTACATCACAAGAGCCAAGGGCGTTGCCGTGCACAGCCTCAGCTGCAGCAATGTCCAGAATCTGATGTATGAGGTGGAGCGCAAGATTGATGTCGAGTGGGCCAAGTCTGGCGCAGAAAGCTTCGACGTACAGATCTCGATCAGCACAGACGACCGCCCCGGCATGCTTGCACAATTCACCCAGGTGCTCTTCAGCGAGAACTCAAACATCCGCAGCCTCGAAGCCCGCGGCGACGACGAGCGTGGCGGCGATGGCGCAGTAGTAGATATGAAAATTGAAGTACGCGACAAGCGTCAACTCGAAAAGATCCTCAGTGCTTTGCGGCGCATCCCAGGGGTAAGAGACATCGAACGGAAATCATGAGTTTACAGGAACCAGAACACATTGCCATCTCAAAGTCGAAAGGTATTGAAATCGACTGGCGCGACGGTCTGCACAGCAGCTTCAACCTGGCGTTTTTGCGCGACAACTGCCCTTGCGCCGTCTGCACCGGTGCCCATGGCACCGAGCCGCAGAAAACCAATTACCAGGCTCCCAGCCCCTTCCAGATGTACAAGCCTGCGATCAAGATGCTCAGCTGCGAAGCCATTGGCAAATACGCAATACAGATCAACTGGAATGACGGTCATTCCAGCGGGATCTATAGTTTTGAATATTTGAGGAAATTGACTACAGAAGGCGGAAGTTAACTTCTACCGTTGCCTGTACAGGCACTGCGCCACCGTCTTTGAGACCAGGCTTGAAGCGCCACTTCATCACCGCTTCGATGGCCTTTTCATCCAGCCCAAGACCGAGTGGCCGAATCACGCGAATGTCACGAGCTTTGCCCGAAGGGTCAACCACGATCGACAAGACAACGGTGCCTTGAAACTTCGCCTTGCGCGCTTCTTCGGAATACTCCGGTTCCACCTTGAACAATACCGACGGAGCAGATACGCCGCCGCCTACACGATACGCGCCGCCGCCAGTTCCACCACCAGAGCCCGGTCCAAAACCAGCTCCGCTGCCGGAACCAACACCACCACCCTTACCGCTTCCGAATCCGCCAGACCCAGGCCCCTGCGAAGGAGCACTCAGGCCAGATAGAGGATCTCCCAACATCGGCAAATTCACCTTTGGCAACGCATCAGACTGCGCAATAATCGTCGGCTCCATCACCAGCTTAGGCTGCTCCACCTTTTGCAGTTGAGGAGGCACAAACTGCTTCGGTGCAACCTTCGGCAACTTGCCCTTGCTTGGAGGAGTAACATCACGAGCTCCACCACCACCGCCGCCACCCATCGTTTGCTTCTTCGGCGCCGTCTTCGGAATATACTCGCTCAGCGGTGCCGCCAGCGGAGTGTACTCCTTGACGATTTTCTGCACTTCTTTACTGGTCGACAAAAAGATCAACAGAGCAATAATGGCACCATGCACGGCCATTGAACCGATAGCGCTCTTGGATTCATTCCCACCACTCTGGCCCCAGATGTCCTTCACAGGAATTGGTTTCGAGGTGACTTCCAGGGGAGGAAGCTTCGTGGGGCTAATGGTCTCTTTCAGGCCATTCCATAAAGAGACAAGAGGATGCTCTTCTTTAAGGCCCGAAAGAGCACTGGCCAGATTCTCCTCTGGGTTTGAGACCGGTTTTTGGTTTTCCGTGCTGATCACGATTTCTTCTGCCCGTTCTAGTGTCGATGTACTCACGAGTTTCATTCCTTTGTCTTTTTCATCGACTCTGCGCTAATACTGCGACGCCGGCAGAGTCTGAATGGTTGCAGACAGAGATATGAAATTTGGAATATCCGGTGACTTTGCTCTAATCGTATCACGCCAGCCTAAGGTTGAATACGTATAGGAATCACACTTTGGATTTGCCGGTAGGCGCCCTCCATCGATTCCGGATATTTGTACAACTCGAACGTGAGCGGCTGCTGTTGCCTGTCCTTTAGACGCACACGGAAGCTCCGAGTTTGAGAAGTTTCAGGCCCGACAAAAAAATCTTCGCTATGGCCCTGAATCGTCAGGCTGCACGATACCGAATTCAGCAATGTATTCCGGATCGTCACCTCAACATCCACCACCGATTTGCTCACCTCCACTCTCGCCTTCGCCGCAGCAATAAACACCTTAGGGTAAGCCCAAAGCGATACCACATCGGGCTTCCGCTCGAGGCACCCCGTCACAACGATCGAATTGGACCGGTCAAAGCGGAATACCTCGTCCAGATGTCCACCCGCGACCACTTCCCCATTCACCTTCACCTGGCCGCCGCACACAGACTGATCTACAACGATCTCAAAGTGCCTCTCCCGCAGCCGATCCGGCAATACAACCCGAAAATGAGCCACTCCCTCGCCCACTCCAGCAACATCGTGCATTTCTACGCGCTCAATTTTAAGTAACGGCACAATTGAGGCCTCCGGGTTTAAGCCTTGCTCGCAATATCCGGATACGCCGCTAAGTTGCAACAAAATCAACCCTTTGAGAATCCGCGACATCTTGATTAGCGTTAGGGGAAATGGAAGCATGACGTACGCAAGAGCAAGATTATGGCTGGGCATCAGTGGAGTTGGGCTGATGGTCATTCTCTCGATACTCGCACTTTCCCTCAATTGGCCCACTCAGGTCTTCGGTTCATTCAATCCCAATCTCGCCTCAGACACTCAGGGCCTTCTCTGGATCGTAGCCCTCTACGCTGCAATCCACATCCCACTAGACTACATTGGCGGCTACTGGCTTCCCTGCCACTTCTCTCGCCAATGCCTCATGTTCTCCTTCTTCGCCTCACAGTACATCCGCGGCCTGCTTGTCCAGGCTGTCTTTCTGATCGCCTCTGGTCTGGTTGTCCTCCAGATCGGTCGTCTTGGTGGCCGTCCTGCCGTACTCGCTCTGCTTCTCTTTGTAATGCTAGTCATGATCGAAGGCCAGGATTGGCTAGCCCGCTTCGTCGCCGGCCTCCGCATCAGCGGCTCAGAATGGATCAACGGCCGTAAAGTAGTGATGGTCTCCGGCATGGACGCGGGCTTCGCCGGTGGCCTTGTAGGTCTGCCTGGCAGAGAGCGCCACATCGTCCCTTCTCTTTGGCAGCGAGTATTGCCCAAGGGTGTTGTCGATCTTGAAATCGAACGCCGCACGGCCGCTCTCAAAACCGGGAGCCGTCTAAGGGGCCTCGCCCTCGCCATCCTCTTCAACCTCTCAGGCTTTTATGTCAGCTCCCTCCTGCCCTCAGCAGGTGTCACCACTCTGTCAGAACTCTTCACCACCGCTCTCGGCTTCACGCTCTGGAGCTTCATCGGCCTCCTGGTGCTGCCCACCCTCAGCCGCCGCGGCGTTTTTGAACTCGATCAGTTCGCAAAATCAAACGGGATGTCAGACACAAATTTTGCCCTCACGGTAAGAGAACTCGATCAGCTTCAGGACGATGAACCCACCCGCACCATTGGCGTTGAAACCATCTTCCACCCCGTCCCCAACGTAGAATCCCGAATCACCCGCTTCCGCACCGGCCTGCATTCCACCGGAGCCTGGAATGCCGCCCGCTACGCCCTTTATCTCTCCTGGCCCTGTCTCGGTTTTCTCAACCGTGCAGTCCACTGCAATTCAGGTCGCCCGGAACTTTGGGTCATGCTACCCGTCGACTAAGAAGCTCTTCGACTCTTCCCAAATCTCCTCCATCACATCGGTCAGCTCATGCCCTGACTTCATCTCACGCAGTGAAGCATTCTTCCGCTTGGCAACGAATTCCCGGCTGAACGAAACGGGCACCACGTCATCCTCGGTGCCATGAAAGATCATCGCGGGCTGATGAAACGGCGGCTCGGAAGCAAAGCTCAGGCCGTCTTCAATCAATTCATACCCAACCGGCTCCGGCTTTCCCGTGGCATAGTGCATCATCTCGATGTAGCCTTGGCGCTTCCATTCCGCCATCTTTGCCTCGCCCAGCCGGATCTTCCATCTCTCGGCAAACCCAAACGCCGGTGCAAGCAACAACAGTTTCTCCACCTCCGGGTGTTTGCTCGCATAAAGCGCTGCGAGATAACCACCCATACTCGAACCAATCAGGCGAATCCCGCCCCCCTGTGCCACGGCCTCAATCACTTGCAGCTGCCCGCTCACTGTCAAATTTCGAAAGCCTTCACTCTCGAGGTGTGGTACCTCCACTTCAAACCCAAGTTCTCGAAGCTTGCCCGCAAAGAACTGTGCCTTACGCGAGTTTGGCGAAGAAGCGAATCCATGTAGATAGACAAATTTCATGGTGTAAATTTCAGTTCGGCGTCAGCGCCAAACTTCTGAAAGTCCTTGTATTCGTATTTCGTTTCAATCATCAATGTGCCGTTCACCTTACGGACGTAAACAACACTCAGCGGCACCACCGAGCCAAATTTAGATTCACCATACTCAATGATCCCCTCATCGGAAATCTGAATATTGTCCTGTGTGATCAGTGAAGAAAGCTGGATCTTCAGTGGCCGTAAATCAGACGAACGCAACCAGATCAATCCGCTCAGTGGCTGCTGCATTGCCTGCTTTCCATCAAACACAGTCACAGAAGCTCCCCCATCCGTGCGCAAAAACCCAAACACCTGCACACGATCCGCACCCACAAATTCCTCAGACTTCAAGTCAAAGCGGATCTTGTCAATCTCTCCAAACCGGAAGAGCAGCAGCGACAAGCTGTAATCCGTCGCCAGCCCATTCAGCCCATACCGGGTGAACTCTTCCATCATCTTCAGCCTGGCCCGGTCATCGTCGCTCTTCAAGCCAAAAGCCAACCGCTCCCGAGCCTTCTTCGGCGCCATCACCGAGCGCCCGTCCACATCAATCACCTTGCGCAACTCATACCAGACCGGGTTGTCCTTACCGCGCAACGCATAGCCAAGTTCAGACTTTATCTCCCGCTCCCGAATCTTCGGGGGAATCGGCTTCAGCGCCGCCTCTCCCACCCGAATCCGCATCCGCGTGGAATAGCTGATCGACTTCTGCCTCAGCACCTCCGTCCCAATCAAGTTCGGCAACTGCTCGGCAAACGATTGTGCCTGGCTTGCCAGCCTCGCCTTGTCCAATGGTGCCTGTTGCGCCATCAGACTGATCGATAAAAGCCAAATCGTTCCCATCAATCGAATCTTCGCACGACCAAGTACAATCAGACGTATGCGATTGCTTCTACTTGTCTGCGCACTCTCTTCCCTTTTGGCCGCTCAGGGCCTTGAATACATCAAAGCCAACTACACCAGGTACGAGCACCGCATCGCCATGCGCGACGGCAAGCGTCTCTTTACCAGCGTCTACATGCCCAAAGACGCCTCA
>JAPKYY010000038.1 GCA_026394095.1 Acidobacteriota bacterium
GCTTCGGCCTGGCTTCGAACAAAACCGTAGCGCGTATTGCTGCTCGAATCCGTAAGCCGCATGCACCTTACGAAATCATGGCCGGTGGAGAATCCACTTTTCTCGCCCCACTGTCGTTACGCTGGCTGCCGGGGATATCAAGCGAACACGCCGACACGCTGGAGGTGGCCGGGCTGAAGAGAATCGGAGATCTGGCTCGGGCACCTCTCGATGCCACGTCGATGATCCTTGGCCGGAATGCGCTGAAGCTGCAGCGCCGTGCGCAGGGAATCGATGAATCGCCGGTCGGGAAGACGAAGTCTGCCACGGAGACTTCCTGGCGCGAGAATATCGAGTTTGCCGAAGACGTCTGGGAAAACGCAAAGCTGCTGGCTGCCCTGCGGACACTGCTTGAAACCCTGATGCAATCGATTCGAGCCGAGGGGATGGAAGTGCGCAGGTTGAGCCTGGGCCTGCGCTACACCGATCGCGAAGAGAATGAGCGCAGTATCACGATCCCGGAGCCAAGTGCGATAGAGGCAGACTTTTACGCGCACCTGCCGGGGTTGCTCAAACAAACCTGGGAACGCCGCGTGCGCTTGCGTGCGCTTTGGCTGCGTGCTTCACGCGCGCATGCACCAAGCCCGCAGATGAGCCTCTTTGAGGCCACACCAGTGGGCCAGAATCGCGAAAAAGAGCAACGCCTGGCAGTAGCCATGGATCACCTCAAAAAGAGTTTTGGCAATCAGGCCGTGCGGCGCGGTGTTTTAGCCGCTAAGCCGTAACGGATAACCGCGTCGATTTGAAGCTGTAATCGGAGGACTGCTGGTAGGCAAAGCTGTAGTTTTGAATGCTGCCGAGATTGCCGGTAGAAGCAACCTGCTTCTGTGCCGCATCAAAGTCGCCACTGCGGGCGCTCTCAAGACCACTCGACAGCTTTGACACCAGATCGGTGATGTCCTTAAGTTCGGCTTCGCTCAGATTGCCTTCGAGACTCACAGATAGCTGCGAGCTCTCTTTGGTGCGTGTGCGCGTGGCCTCAAAGCTGCCATCGGGGCCATAGAGCTTGGCCTGGTCTACCTTGGTGCTCTGCTTGTTGCTGAATGAGATGGTCACCTTGTCGCCTTCAGCGGTGGTGAGGGTGAGCGAACCTTCTTCGCTCTGGCTGGAACGCAGCTTCGTGCGTTCTGCCCCGCGCGTACCCGCACTGGACTGGCCTTCTTTGGCCTTGTCGGGGCGAGATCGCTCTCCTGATCGTTCTACTGCGCGTTCTGCATTACGGGGGCGGACGGGATTAATCCCATCCACTCGGGAAATCGACAAGTTGCCGAAAGCCATGAGTCACATCCTTCAGAAAGCGTATCGGCCCAAAATGGAACAGCGCGAGAGAAATGTTTCATTTTGGCTATACTGTACGGATCATGAGACGGCATCTTTTCCTCCTGCTCGGTTCCCTGCTCCTGGCGCAACCCTCAGCCGCGCCCTTTGTCCCGGCAGATTTTCAGGTCCCCGAACTCTATACATCTGCTCAAGGCACCTTCAAGCTCAAGCCACTTGGGCCCAACTACGCCAGCCAGGATTATGCCGCTTATATGAGTTCGATCCAGCACCTGCAGAAGACCTTCACATTCTCCAGTTCCTGGCCTCATGCCGGCCTCACCATGGCCGAAGCCATCAAGGATGTAGAGGGTGAACTGGCGGGCTTTAAGGCACGCCGCAAGTTTACTTACGCCGTTTTGAATCCGGTTGAGTCCCGCGAGCTCGGTTGCGTCTACATCAGCCCGAGCAACAAGCAGGGCTACGATGCAACTGTCCGCATGTGGGTGACAGAGAACCAGTTCGTGATCGGCTTTGAAGACCGTCTCTATTCTGAAGTCAAAACGTGGATCAAGGCCAAATGGCCCTTTGAAAAAGTGGCTTTCATTGGCCGTGAGATTTCGCGCGAGGAATTCCGCAAGCTACCGGACAAGCCGAAGCTTTAGCGCTGGCCATTCATCTTCAGTAATCGAATAGAAGACACTCGATCGCTGGTAGCCATCGGCGTAGATGAAGTCTTTACGCAAGACACCCTCCCGCACAGCGCCCAATTGCTCAATGGCACGCTGTGAGCGCAGGTTGCGCAAATCCGTACGAAACTGCACTCGGATCACCCGCATTTCCTCAAACGCATAGCGCAGCATCAGGTACTTGGCATGGCGATTGAGCCCTGTCCGGCGAAAAGAAGCACCGAGCCAGGTGCCACCGATTTCGACCGAGCGGTTGGCAGCGTCAATCAGCCGGAACCGGGTTGAGCCCGCAATCTGCCCGCTTTGCCGGTCTACCG
>JAPKYY010000317.1 GCA_026394095.1 Acidobacteriota bacterium
TATATGCTCAGCGGCGGTGAAAGACGGCGTGTTGAAATCGCCCGCAGTCTGGTGATTGAACCCAGCTTTCTGCTCTTGGACGAGCCCTTCTCCGGCATCGACCCCATCCAGGTACTCGAACTCCAGCGCATCATCTCCGACCTCAAACGGCAGGGCATTGGCATCCTGATGACCGATCACAACGTGCGTGAGACCCTGGCCGTAACCGATCGCGCCTACATCATCAACAACGGCAAGATCTTCCGCGCTGGAAGTCCGGAAACGCTGGGCCGGGATCCTGAAGTAAAGCGGGTCTATCTGGGCGAGAATTTCTACTTCAATGATGGCGGCGTCCGGCCAAATTGACCTGCTGGCGAGCTTCAAAAAACCTTTTCTCTAAGACTGCCCACCCGCGCCGATAAGAACACACAGCGATGTTCTCAATCATAGGTATAGTTCTCGTAATTGGCGCAGTCGGCGGCGGCTACGCGATGTCTCATGGGAAGTTTCCCGTTCTCTGGCAGCCAGCTGAGCTGGTTGTCATCTTTGGCGCGGCTATCGGCAGTATGTTGGTGGCCAACCCGATTTCCAACATCATGGCGCTGGTCAAAGGAATGCTTGGAATCCTCAAAGGCAGCCCCTACAACAAGAATGTGTATCTGGACACTTTAAAGGCTCTTGCCGACGTGTTCAACTACGGTCGCAAGAATGGCCTTCAGAAGCTCGAAACCGATATCGAGAATCCCAAGCAAAGCCAATTGTTCTCGCAGCACAAGGTCTTCATGTCCAACCACCATGCGCTCGACTTCGTCTGCGACACCTTGCGCACTTCGATTGCCGGTGGCATCGGCCACTTTGAAATAGAACAGTCAATGGAAGCCGACATCGACATTATGAAACACGAGCTCGAACAACCCGTGGCGGCCCTGAAAGAAATGGCCGATGCACTCCCGTGCATGGGTATTGTCGCCGCCGTTCTCGGCGTCGTCGTCACCATGGGTGCCCTTGGCGGCCCTCCAGAAGAAATCGGCGAGCACGTCGCAGCCGCACTTGTTGGAACCTTCCTCGGCATCTTGTTCTGTTATGGAATCTTCGGGCCACTCGGCAGCAACATGCAAAAGATCAACGATGGCGAGATCGAGTACATGCATGTGTTGCGAGCAGGTGTCGGTGCCTTCATGAAGGGTGCTGCCCCTATCCTGGCCGTTGAAATGGCCCGCCGATCGATCCCCCCTCACGTCCGACCCAGCTTCAAGGACATGGAGCAAAAGGTCAAGGGCGGGGGAGGCAAATAGCCTATGGCCGATCCAGCCAAAGAACAACCGATATATCTCATCAAGAAGAAGGTGCATGGCCATGGCCACCACGGTGGTGCCTGGAAGGTAGCCTATGCTGACTTCGTCACAGCCAAGATGGCCTTCTTCATGGTGATGTGGCTGATGGGCTCGTCAGAAAAAGTAAAGAGCGCCGTCAGCGGCTACTTTCGCGATCCGGCCGGCTTCAAGAAACAATCCGGCACCGGCATGGCTGGAGAGGGTGAACAGATCACTCTTTCTAAAGACGACATGGAGGGGCTGAAAGAAAAGATCCAGTCTGCCATGAAGCAAATGCCAGACTTCAAGCAGATCAAAGACCACGTCACGATGACCGTCACAGGCGAAGGTCTCAGGATCGAATTGCTTGAAAAAGAAAAGGGCATGTTCTTCCAGTCGGGCAGCTCCACTGCCAGCGAGTTCGGCAAGGCAATCATCGAAAAAATGAGCGCAGAGCTGGCCAAATTGCCCAATACCATCGCAATCGAAGGCCACACAGATTCGAAACCCTTCTCCAAGGATGGCGATTACTCCAACTGGGAACTCTCAACAGACCGGGCAAATTCAGCGCGACGAGTCATGAATGCCAGCGGCCTGCGGCCCGACCAGGTGAAACAAGTGCGGGGCTTTGCCGACCAACGCCTGATGGACGTCAAAGATCCAGCAGCAGC
>JAPKYY010000031.1 GCA_026394095.1 Acidobacteriota bacterium
CGGTGGAAGTGCGGGCTTCTGCACAGGGCTTGATTGCGTTTGTGTTGTTGGGAGCGGGGCTAGTGGTGGGTAGCTGGTTTGCGGGTTTTGTTAGTGACATGTTTCGAGTGGGCACGGAGGTGGATTACTCGAAGGTGTTTCTGGTGCCGCTGGTGCTGACGGTTTTGTGTGCGGGGCTGTTTGTGGGGTTCTTCCGGGTGAAGCCGGCGCGGGGCTAGCGGGGGAGTTTTTCGGATTCTTCGGAGTGGAAGGCCTGCATCAGGAGGATTGCTTGGTGGAGGCTGGTGAGGCATTCTTCGCGGGTGCGGCCTTGGCCGTTTGCGCCGGGGACTTCTTTGCAGTAGGCGATGAACCAGGGGCCTTCTTGTTCGATTGTGGCGGTGACGCGGCTTTCAGATCTTGGCATTGCGCCGGTTCTTTCGCCATGACTCGAAGTCCGCTTCTACTTCAGCAGGATCTAGGTCTGACTGCTTGAGGAGGAGGTCAATTTGTTGGCTGCACTGTTCAAAGAGGTGCTTCTTTAGGTCTTCGGGGAGCTGGCTGCATAGTACGGCGGCATTGTTTTGAAGTTCAAGTTCCGTACTGATTTTCACAGCTGTCTCCGTACTTAGTATACTTCCGGTCAAGGAGACTGCTTGTTTCGCATCGGCTTGTTATTGCTGCTTGTGATGGAGCTTTGTGCTCAGACAGGGCTAGTGAATGCTGGCTTTGAGGAGGCTGGTGCGGATGGGGTTC
The DNA here is from genome assembly GCA_026394095.1 of Acidobacteriota bacterium. GTDB lineage: Bacteria > Acidobacteriota > Terriglobia > Bryobacterales > Bryobacteraceae > Bryobacter. Next base: position 736 of record JAPKYY010000031.1, read on the forward strand.
CGGTGGGATGGACGGGGTCGCCGGGGTTGCGGGTGAAGCAGCTTTCAGTTGGTTGTAAGTTCGGTAAGCACTGCGTCGAGATTCAGCCGGGGGATGGGCTGGGTTGGATGGAACAGAACTTTGATGCAGGAAAGCTGCGGGGGACTAGCGTCAAGTTTCTGATGCCGATGCAGTTGGTGGACGGGGCAAAGGCGGCGATCGAGGTTCGGGGCAATGGCGGTGACGGGAAGCTGCTCTTTCGTACTAACAATGTGTTTACACCGGTGACGGGAAATGGGGCATGGGGTTACGCGGAAATTGATGCAGCAGTGCCCGAGGAAACGATCCGGCTGAACCTCAAGGTAATTGTGAGCGGAGGCCGGGTGCTTGCCGATGATGTATCCGCTTTCAACACCGCGAGTTTGCGGTTCCAATCGATGGAACAAGCTTCGATTCCGCTGAGCCCGCTGGCGCTGAGTAATCTGGTTGCGTTTGCGAGGTTAGTGGAGGCGACGCAGGGGCTGGTGCCTGTTGATCCGGACTTCGATTGGGAATGGTTTGTGATTGAAGGCGTGCGGAAGCTGGATTATGCCGCTACTACGCTAAGCCTGGCGAGGCGGATGAATCTGTTGTTTCAGCCCTATCTGCCGGGGGTGCAAGTGTATAGCTCTGCGCTGCCCAAACCGTTGCCTGCCGGAGCGAGCAAGGTGGACTTGGGCCGAGGCATGACGGCCGTTGTGCCTGCGGCAGGAGTTGCTCCAACAAAGCAGTTAGCGCGGATGGATGTCATCTATCGCAATGGCCGCGAACGGCCGACTCGGCTGGCGGGGGTGATTCTGCTCTGGAGTCGCTTGCGCGATTGGGATGCGGATGTGTTGCCCAGGTTTCTGCAGCAGGCAGCGCAGGATTACGATGGCGGCAGATTTGAGTGGACGCTTGGCGAGATGATGGCGACTCGCATGGACCCCTTTGCTCGAGTAGCCAGTTTGAGGCGTGATGGGTTGGGGCGGCTTCCGCTCGAGGTGGATGGGCGGTTGGTGGTGCGGTGGGTGGGGCCGGAGCTTGCCGGGAAGGTGAAGGTGGGGGACCGGATTGAGAAGCTGGATGGACGTCCGATCGAATTGTTAGTGGAAGAGCGGGAGCGGAATTTCTCTGTGGCGGTGGCTCAGGGGCGACGGAAGCTGGCGATGCGGGAGGCTTTGTGCGGGCCGCTGAAGGGGGAAGCTGTTCTGCAGCTTGAGGGTGGGGCAGTGGTGAAGACGGATTATTCCGTGTGGAAGGAGCGGCCGGTGGAGCTCGAAGCAGGGATCTGGTATGCGGACCTGACGCGGATGAATGGGGAGGATTGGGCGGCGGCGCTTTTGTTGTTGCGGGAGGCTCGGGGGGTGATTCTCGATGGGCGCGGGGACTGGGACCGGAGCTTTGATTTGAAGGCTTTGGGCGCGGTGAAGGTCGCTTTGCTGGAGGCGCCTGTGGCGATCCAGACTTTGGATTTACCGGGGGAATATCGCGTGAGCTGGAGCGGGATTCGGGGCGCGGCGGTAGAGCGCGATGAGGACTTCGAGAGGAATTACAGAACTCTTACACAGAAAAGTTCGCCAGATTGATAGCTTGGTCGATGTAGAAGGTACATAAAGGATTCGACCGAACTCATACATGGCAAACACAGCTTCTCTCATCCATACGAACCCCACGAAGCCGAATACGGTGACGATTGTGGCGTTTTCGATCTTTCACATCGGCGCGATTGCCGCGCTGTTCAACTTTAGCTGGATCAATTTGTGGGTCTCGCTGGCGATCTACTGGCTGACGATCAGCTGGGGCATCGGCATGGGATACCATCGCCTGCTTACACATCGCGGGTACAAGTGCCCGATGTGGTTTGAGCGTCTGGTGACTTTGCTTGGGGCCGCTTGCCTTGAGGGCGGGCCGATTTTCTGGGTGGCGACGCACCGCGTGCACCATCAGAAGAGCGACCAGCCGGGTGACCCGCATTCGCCTCGCGATGGGGCCTGGTGGGCGCACCTGATCTGGATGTGCGTGGGCGATGCCAAGCATAGCGACACGAAGGGTTTGTCGAAGTATGCGCCGGATTTGGCTCGCGATCCGTTTATGGTTTGGCTGAATAACTGGCACTGGGTACCGCTTGCGACGATCGGTGTTGTGTTGTGGATCTTTGGTGGCTTCTCGATGGTTCTTTGGGGTGTGTTTTTGAGGGTGACGTTGGGTCTGCACTCGACCTGGCTTGTGAACAGTGCGACGCACTTGTGGGGTGCTCGGCGCTTTGAGACCACCGATGACTCGAAGAATAACTGGTGGGTTGCCATACTGACCTTTGGTGAGGGCTGGCACAACAACCACCACGCTCATCCGGTGAGTGCGCGTCACGGCCTGGCCTGGTATGAGATCGACATGACCTATATTCAGTTGTATTTGTTGTCGAAGCTGGGGATTGTTCGTGATCTGCAGGTGGCTAGCGTTGAAGGGTATATCCCGGTTCGCAAGGCTGCTTAGGATTTTGGATTGGGAAAAAGGCCGTCTGCTGGTGCAGGCGGCCTTTTTCTATTGGAGCGCTAGGATAGCTCGATGAAGACCATTTCGCAGCGGCAACTCAACCGGACATTGCTTTCGCGGCAGATGCTGCTGGGGCCGGTTTCGCTCAAGACCGATAAGGCTGTGGAGCGGCTGGTGGGATTGCAGGCGCAGGTGGTTAGCCCTCCTTACTTTGGACTTTGGTCTCGCGTTTCAGGGTTTGAGCCTGGTCACCTGATGAAGCTTCGGGATTCGGAGAAGGTGGTGCGGGCGGCGCTGTTGCGGTCTACCTTGCATTGGGTCACCGCGGCCGATTACCGGTGGATTCGGCCTGTCATTCAGCCGGCGCTTGAGAAGGCGTGGCAGGGCTTCTTTGGGGTTCGTAAGTCTGGCATTGAAGTGGCGCCGCTTTGTGAGGTGGCTCGGGGGATTTTGCGGGATGGACCGATTTCACTTAACGCTTTGAGTGATGAGTTGCTTCGCGAGTTTCCCTCCTGGAATAAAGAAGCGATGGAGTATGGGGTGCGGACGCATGTGCCTCTCGTGCAGGTGTCTCCGGCTGGATCGTGGAAGGGTGGGACGGCAGCTCGCTACAAACAGGTGGACGTGGATGAGGTTGTGGATGCGTCGCGGCTGGTGCGGCGATATCTTGCGGCTTTTGGGCCGGCTACGGCTCGGGATGTGGCGGCATGGGCTGGGTTCACTGCTATTGGCAAGGCGATGCCGGAGGACCTGGTTGAGTATCGGGATGAGGCGGGGCGGCTGCTTTATGACTTGCCGGGGCTGGAGATCGTCGATGGAGACTTCCCTGCCCCGGTGCGCTTTGTTGCGGAGTACGACAATTTGGTTCTGGCGCATGCGGACCGGAGTCGTGTGTTGCCTGAGGTTCACCGGAAGAAGGTGTTGCTGACGGCGGGGCGGGTTTGCGCGACTGTTCTGATCGATGGCTTTGTGGGTGGGGTTTGGAAACTGGAGCGGGATAAGAAGGTGTTGCGGGTGCGGGTGGAATTGTTTGCGGAACCTTCCAAGAAGTTGAAGAAAGAGCTGGATCAGGAGGGTGAGAAGTTAATGGAATTCGCCGAAGCCCATGAACTTGATGTTAGATGGATAGTATGACGATGCCCGGACGGCGACGGCAGGCGATTCTCTTCAGTGTTCTGGGGATCATCACTATCGTCCTCACCGTTGCGCTCAATATCAGCTGGGTGGTGCTGAACTGGCGGACCGGGGTCTTCTTTGTATTCGGGGTCATCTTCTTTTTACTTGTGATCGCTGGGATGGTGCTGAATACGATCTTTCTGGTTCGCGAAATCAAGAAGAATGAGCAGCATGATGCGTTCTTGAATGCGGTGACTCATGAGCTGAAGACGCCGGTGGCTTCAATCCGGCTTTACCTTGAGACGCTGCAGCGGCGTGAGATCCCGGAAGAGAAGCGGCGAGAGTTTTATCGCGTGATGCATGACGATACCAACCGGTTGATGGGCACGATTGAACAGGTGCTGGAGGCGAGCCGCGTCGGCAGCCGGAGCGATCGCGGTTCGCATAGTGTTTCGCTGGCAGAGGTGGTGGCCGAGTGTGTCGATATGGCGCGGATGCGGCATCATCTGGAAGACGATGCCTTGCACGTCGAGAAGAAGTTGCCGACGGGAGATGCAGCTATTGTGCGGGGCGACGCACCGGAACTCAAGAGCGCTGTCAGCAACTTGCTTGAGAATGCGATCAAGTATTCAGGCGGCAATGTGAAGGTGTCGATTGAGGTAGAGCGGCTCGATCCGCAACGGGTGGCAGTGCGCGTAAAGGATCAGGGAATGGGCATTGCCACCAAGGAACTGAAGCGGATCTTCAGCCGTTTCTACCGTATTCCGGGCGTGATCACGCAGAAGGTGAAGGGGACGGGGCTGGGCTTGTTTATTGTTCGTAGCGTGGCGCGCAAGCATGGGGGGCGCGTGTATGCCACCAGCGAGGGCGCAGGCTTAGGCAGTACTTTCACGATGGAGCTGGAGAGCGAATTTCGCCCCAAGGGAGTGGTGAGCTGATGCATGTATTGGTGGTAGAAGACGAGCAACATCTGGCGGAAGGGCTGCGGTTCAACCTGGAGGCCGAGGGCTTTGACGTAACGGTTCGCGAGAACGGCGAGGATGCGCTCGCGGATTTTGAGGGCAAGAAATCGCGTTATGACTTGCTGGTGCTCGATGTGATGCTGCCAGGCATTGATGGCTTTGAGGTGATTCGCCGTTTGCGTGAGGCGCGGCAGTTTTTGCCTACTTTGATGCTGACAGCTCGCAGCCGGCCTGATGATGTGGTGAAGGGCATTGCAGCCGGGGCGGACGATTACCTGGCGAAGCCTTTTGATTTGGGGGTGCTGATCGCGCGGATCAAGGGTTTGATCCGGCGGCGGGAATGGATTGGGGCGGCTTCGGCTGAGCCTGCAGAGCAGATCCGGATTAATGGTCGACTGATCGATTTCAAGACTCTTGAGATCGAGGTGGATGGGGAGCGTCAGCCGTTGACTTTGATGGAAGTGAATCTGCTGAAGTATTTGATCGAGCATGAGGGCGAAGCCGTGAGCAGGGCCGATTTGCTGGATAAGGTTTGGCAGGTGCAGAGCGATACAGATACGCGCGCGATCGATAACTTTATCGTGCGGCTGCGCAAGTATATCGAGACCGACCCGGCGCATCCGGAATGTTTGCTTACTGTGCGTGGGGTGGGCTACCGGCTGAACCGGGGCTAGCCGAAGACTTCTTTGAGCGTATCGAAGAAGAGATCGATGTCAGTGCGGCGGGTGTGGATGTGCGAGGAAATGCGGATCTTAGGCCCGCGGAGGGTCCAGACTTTGCGCTGGGCGAGTTTGGTCCAGAGGGGTGTGTAGTCGGGGCGGTCTACTTCAAAGGCCACCATTCCGCCGTAGAGGCTGGGGTCAGATGAGGTTAGGACCTTCAGATAGGAGACTTGTTTGGCTCGCGTGTAGGCGTATTGGGCGAGGTTGTGGATGCGGTCGTAAATGCGCTGGGGGCCGAGCTCTTCGATGAAGCGGAGAGCTTCGAGAACACCTTCGAGTTCGGCGCGATTGTTGCAGCCGAGCTGCATATATTTGACAGCGTCTTTGGAATTCTGCCAGCCGTCGACGACGATGGTGGGCCAGAGTTTGGACTGGAAGTTTTTGTTGATGTAGAGGACGCCGCAGCCGGGCGGGGTAAGCATCCATTTGTTTTGGCGCGGGCAGCGGCACAGATTTTCTGGATCGGGAAGAGCAGGCCGGTGTGGGTGGTGATGCCAGAGAAGGAGATAACGCGGGTCTCGGGGCGGATTTGTGAGAGCAGAGTTTCGGCGATCTGATCGGCGTTGTCGGGCGGGATCGGGATTTTAGCTTCGCGAATCTTGATGCCGGTGCGGGCTTGTTTGAGCAGCCAGCAGCCGCGGCCGGAGGGGTGTTCCTGATCCGTGATCAGCACCTCGTCGCCGGGCTTCAAGTCGAGACCGTTGGCGATGAGGCTCATCGATTCGGTGGCGTTGTGGGTGAGGGCGAGTTCTTCTTTGGTGGTGCCGAGGAACTTGGCTAGCGCGGTGCGGTGGGCTTCCATCGGCTCGTAGCCCCAGCGCGGGTATTGGTCGGTTGAGTAGCTTGCGCCCTGGGCCAGATAGTCGTTAGTTGCTTTGACTACCCGGTTGGGTGCGGCGCCGACACTGCCTGTATTGAGGTAGGCTCGCCAGTCTGGCAGGGCGAATTGTTCTTTGCGGATCTTGAGCCATGCTGCGTCGTCATCGGCGGCAGGTGCGGGGGCGGCTAATGCAAGAGTCGACGATTGAATAAATTGACGGCGTAACATCTATGAGACAATAAAAATTCTCTCACGGATTGGTATGAATTCCATGGAAAACACTCTGCCGTTGAACCCGGATGAAAATCTGGAAACAATGGAAAACCTAGCGGACTCCGGCTTCGGAGACATCCTGCGTGAATTTGAAACGCAGAAGACGCCCGAGCGCGAAGATGTTGGACGCGGCATGCTCAATGGCCACGTCTTGCGTATAACACCCGACGGGGTGGTGGTCGACATCGGCCGCAAGATGGAGGGAATGCTTCCTCTAGATCTTGTGACCGGTCGCGATGGCCAGGTAATCGTGCAATTGGGTCAAAAGCTCGAAGTGAGCGTGGCCGGCCGCACCGATGACGGTTATTATCGACTCGCGGTACAGAAGGTAGAGGCCCCCAAGGACTGGAGCGGCATCGAGCAAGCCTTCGAGAACAAACTCACGGTCAGCGGCACGGTGCTGGAAGTAGTCAAGGGAGGACTGCGCGTCGATATCGGCGAGCGGGCCTTTATGCCGGCTTCCCGCAGTGGCGCTCGTGATGTAAGCGAGATGGCCAAGCTGGTGGGGCAGAAGATTGAATGCCGCATCACCAAGTTCGATAAGGAAAAAGAAGACGTGGTGGTGGACCGCCGCGTGTTGCTTGAGGAAACGTCGGCCCAGCGCAAGCAGGAAGCTTTTGCTTCGCTTGCCGAGGGTACAGTACTCAAGGGTCGCGTGCGTACGCTGACCGACTTTGGCGCCTTTGTCACGATTGGCGAAGTGGATGGCCTTTTGCATGTCAGCGACATGAGCTGGACTCGTATCGCCAAGCCTTCCGATGTATTGAAAGAAGGGGATGAGGTTCAGGTCAAGATCCTGAAGATCAACCCTACGACTCGCAAGATTTCTCTTGGCATGAAGCAGTTGCAGCCGGAGCCGTGGACGGCCGCCGCCGAGCAGTTGAAGGTGGGCGAGCGTGTCACTGGCAAGGTGATGCGACTGGCTGACTTTGGAGCATTCGTTGAATTGCTGCCTGGTATCGAAGGTTTGATCCGTATGATCGACCTCACCTGGGACAAGCGGATTCGCAAGCCTGAGGATGTAGTGAAGGTTGGGGACGTGGTTGAGGTTCAGATCCTTGACATGAAGCCGACCGAGCGCAAGATCGGGCTTGGGCTCAAGCAGTTGGTGGAAGACCCGTGGGCAGCAGCCAAGGCCAAGTACCCGATCGGTACTGTCGTGGAAGCCGCTGTTACTGACCTGCAGAACTTCGGTGCGTTTATCGCTCTGGGGCCTGGGGTTGAGGGCATGGTTCACGTCGCCGATATTACTCGCGAGAAGCGCATTGAGCATCCCAAGGATGCCTTGAAGGTGGGTCAGATCGTCAAGGCCGTGGTGACTGAATTTGAAGTCGACCGCCGCCGCATTCGTTTGAGCATCAAGCAGCTTGAGCCGACCAGCGCCGATCACTTTATCGCTGAAAATGCGGTGGGAGATCTGGTGACGGGCCGTATCAGTGATGTCAAGGACAACAAGGTTAAGGTGCAGCTGGCTGAAGGCGTCACGGGCGTTTGCATGATGCCCAAGTCGCAGGGCAGCAGCAGCGAGAGCGCTGGTGGTGGCGGCAAGGTGGATATTTCCTCGCTTGGCGCCATGCTGAATGCGCGCTGGAAGGAAGGCGCCGGCAGCGATACTGACAAAAATCAGGTTCGTGTCGGGCAAATCCGTCAGGTGAAGATCATCGCGATGGATGCGGAGAGCAAACGCATCGAAGTCTCGCTGGTCGATTAATCGCTCCAAATTCTTTCGTTTTCGGCGTTACGGATTTGGGTTTGAGCCGTCGAATCTATCGTTGAGCTCTCAAAACACAGGGCAGGCGGCGCTTGTGGCACCGCTCCGGCTGCCTCTTACACAAAAGTCTATGGACGAAGCCGCACTGATTCGCGCCGCGCAGGCGGGCGACCACGAAGCCTTCGAGAGCCTGGTGGTTGCTTATGACCAACAGGTTCTGCGACTGGCCTTTAATCTGCTTCGCTCCAGCGAAGAAGCATACGATATCTATCAGGAAGCCTTCTTGCGAGTTCACAAGAATCTTTCGAAATTCCGTTTCGATTGCAGCTTCCACACCTGGCTTTACCGCATCGTCACCAACCTTTGCCTCGACGCTTTGCGCAAGAAAAAAGTGCGTAAAGAAGAACAGGCTGTCATTGAAACCAGCGATGGGCCGAAGGACCGTCTGGAGTTGGCCGCTGAAGACCGCGCCGAACTGGACCCGCAACGCAAGCTGTTGAGCCGCGAATTGCGTGAGCGGATCGAGGGTGTGTTGTCTGGATTTACGCCGCGCGAGCGGATGGTTTTTGAGATGCGCCACTATCAGGGCATGCGGTTGCGGGCGATTGGCGATAGTTTGGGAACTACCGAAGAGGCCGCAAAGAATTGTCTGTTTCGTGCAACCCAGAAGATGCGCACGGCGCTTGGGGATTTTGTATGAACTGCGACCAGATTACCGAGCAGGTAGAGCTTTACGTTTTTGGCGAGCTCGATTTTCACCAGGAAGAATTGTTTGAAGCGCACGTTGGCACCTGCGAGCATTGCAAGGCATTGGTCGAGGAGCACCGTGCGATTTTGCGTTTGATGAATGAGGCTGAAGTGGAAGCGCCACCGCTTCTGCTGAACCAGTGCCGGCAAGGGCTGAAGCGAACCCTGGCCGCTGAGCAGATGAAGCCGGTGAGCTGGCTGGACCGGGTTCGGGATCTGATTCCCGCCTGGCCGGTGTTGCTCAAGCCGGTCTTTGGTTGTGCGATGCTTGCGCTGGCGTTTTATGCCGGACAGCAGGCCGAAGAGCGCAAGTCGGTTTCAGCGGCCGGGCTGCCAACGTCGCGGATCCGGACGATTCAGGGTACTGGCAATGGCATGGTGCAGATCGTACTTGAAGAACCTCGCCAGCGGATGATCGAAGGGGCTCTTAGTGAGTCTGGGATTGAACAGGCGTTGATGGCTGCGGCACGGCAGTCTCCGGATCCCGGGATGCGTCTTGAGAGTGTCGACCTGTTGCGGAATCGCTGCAACCGGGACGATGTGCGCAAGGCAATGCTTCAGACGTTGGAGCACGACGATAGCCCTACAGTGCGCTTGCGTGCACTTGAGGCGCTGCGGCCTCATTCGAATGAGGTTGAAGTGCGGCAGGCTTTGTCGCGGGTTCTTCTGAAGGATACGAGCCCGAATGTGCGTGTGCAGGCAATTGATTTGTTGGTGGACCGTCCACCAGCGGAGATTGTTGGGACCTTGCAGGAAATCATTCGTCGCGATGAGAATGATTACGTGCGAGCCCGGTGTTTGCGTGTGTTGAGCCAGATGCGGGCGTCGCCTGGCGTGTTCTAGCCGGATGCCGTTTCGTCACTGTGTTCTTTCCAGGAGTTGAGACGATCGCAAGCTTAGCCCGTCGATAAAGGTATGAAGATGCAAACTATGATTTTGGCCAGCACGTTGCTGCTGGCTGGTTTTTCTGGCCAGGCTGATGCTCAGGTTGTTGTTGGCGGTCCTGGTGAGGTGATTTATCTGGGCCAGGTGAATCCGCCGCCTCCGCCTGCGGCACCGGCTGCTCCGTTGGCACCAATGGGCGAGCTTGTTCGGCTTATGTCCATAAATGGCAGCTACCTTGGCGTTGGAGTAAGGGATGTGGATGCCGAGCGCAAGAAGGCTCTGAATCTGAAGGAAGAACGGGGCGCGGAGATCACCAGCGTAGAGGACGACTCGCCTGCAGCCAAGGCTGGACTCAAGACCGGTGACGTGGTGCTCGATTACGCGGGCACGCGAGTGGAAAGCATGGAGCAGTTTATCCGGATGGTGCGGGAAACTCCCGCCGGTCGTGAAATCAAGATTGGCTTGATTCGCGCTGGGGTGGCAACTACTGTTACCGCCAAACCGGAGAACGGCCGCAACAGGGCAGGACGAACGATCAGTATCGCCCCGATGGCCCCAATCGACATAAGAGGCTGGGTTGGATCTATGGACAGCCCTCGTGCAGTTATGTACTGGAAGAGCAGCACGCTTGGGGTCGAAGCTGAGTCCCTCGACAATCAGTTGGCCGAGTTCTTTGGCGTAAAGCAAGGAGTGCTGGTTCGCTCTGTTGGCAAAGCAAGACAGTGAACCTGAGCATTGTTCGGGACAAGAAGGAAATGGCACTGAAGGTAGCCTTCGAAGATGAGCAACCGCCGGCAGCACCTCTTCCACGAGGCCGCTCTGTCCAGAACAAATTCCAGGACTAACAGCGCGCTGGCTGGAAACTAGCTTTTTTGTGCGGCCTTCTCGATCTTCATCAGAAATTCCACTTCGGGTTTCGGGAGCGAGAGGGCCGCAGAAATTTTTGTACTGGATTCGCCTCTCTTCACCATTTCAATTGCCTTGGCTTTTGTGGCGTTGCCCCAAAGCGTCGAGGCTGTAGCGGCAGCAGAGGCTCGGAGGGGAAAGGCCACTTCGGCCCGTAAAGGTACTTTGGGTGTGAGGATGCCGTCTTCTCTACGGACTGTCTGGATCCAATTGCTGCGTTGCTCGTTGAGCTGGAAGCGGACTTGTTCGATTTCTTTTTCCCAATTGAGCTCGCTGCGGCGCAGTTCCATCTTGATCTGTAACGTCAAATACAGCGAGGCGAGCAGGCCAAGGGCCAGGAAGAGCATTGCGATCTGATTTTCCATCTAAGTCTCCTAGTTCACGGTGCGAAGCCGGTCCTGCCGGCTCACGATTTGCTGGATGCGGACGCCGTAATTGCCTTCGACAACAACGACCTCCCCGCGTGCGATTACGCAGTTGTTGACAATCACCTCGACGGGTTCTGTCACTGCCCGGTTCAATTCCACGATGGAACCAGAGCTGAGTTTTAATACTTCTTTGAGCGGCACAAGGGCGCGTCCGAAGCTGACGCTGACTGGCAGTTCAACATCGAGCAGCAGATCAAATTGCGAAGTACTGGCAACGCTCTCAACTGGAGCCGCCGGGCTTTGTGCGACTGGCTCTGATGCTGGTGGAGGCTGAAGAAGTTGAGCCATCAATTGAGCCGAGACCTGCACCTGGATTTTGGCCTCGCTCTCACCCATCGGGAAGCGGTAGCCCCAGGAAGCAGCGGCTGGATCAGAATCGGCTCCAACAGCAGTGCTGTCGGTCTCCCATTTCTTGCCAGCCATCCCGGAAAGATCCGGTGCCCAGGAAGAAGCAGCCTGGGCCATTGTTTCCGTATAGGTGCTCTCAAGTGTTGGATCGTCGAAGGTATCGACGCCAGCGGCTTCCAGGATCTTCTTGCCAATCAACTTCCAGTCTTCGGCTGCAGCAAAGATGCGCAATTCCACTTGAGGAGCTGCCGAGTATTTGGCCGTCCAGCCAAGCAACTCTCCAAGCTGTGGCTCCTGGTCTTGAGGAGGAACGAGGTAGCAGCGTTGAGTGTTGCCAGTCATCGCCTCCATTGCCTGGGCGAGCCGGGTTGACAAGCTCTCTTTGAGCTTGACGAGAACCTCGTCGTTGGTAAAGATGGTCTTCATCGCAGCCTAGGCGCCCTTGACTACCGGCCAGCGCTTTTCGAGATAGGAGCGCAGGCGTAGAACGGCCTGGCTCTTGAGTTGTGAAATGCGCGACTCATGAAGATTGACGACCTTTGAGATTTCGCGAAGTGTGAGTTCCTTTTGATAGTAGAGACTCAAAACCGTTCGCTCAATTTGCGGCATACGCTGGATTGCTTCCGCAAGAAGGCGTTCCAGCTCAGAACGTTCGACGAGATTGGAAGGCCAGTTCTCTTCTTTGTCGGCGATGAAGCGGAGCAGGTCTCTGTTCTCTTCGTCACTCCCGCCGGATTCAAGGCTGCCTAAATTGACTCCCCGAACCTCAACCAACCAGTCGTGATATTCCTGGATCGGGATGTTCAGCTCGAAGGCGATTTCTTCTTCGCGGGGCGCGCGCTTGAGCTTCTGTTCTGCAGCACAGATCGCGGCTTCAATTTGCTTTGCCTTTTTTCGTTGTTGCCGGGGGGCCCAGTCCAGACCCCGCAAACTGTCGAGGATGGCACCGCGAATCTTGTATTCCGCGTAAGTCTTCAGTTTCACGTTTAGGGTGGGATCGAAACGATCAATCGCATGAATCAGGCCAAGGATTCCTGTCGACACCAGGTCTTCGAGGCTCACGCTCTCTGGAAGGCGTTCGTGGATACGACGAGCGATCAGGCGAACTTGGGGCAGGTGTTCGAGAATCATGCGTTCTCGATCCTCTGCACCTATTACGGTTTGTGTTGGGGAATAGTACATTTCTTGGTCAGCTCCGATCGATGGCTCTTGCTCGCGTCTCATATCTGGGTGCGCCTTCTTGGTGCTGTTGTCCTAGGCTGCGCTGGATTTCGGCGTGCCTGAAATCTGAGCCTGCGCTTCAGAATCATTGCGGCGGAATCGCGCCAGGATCGCTTCAATTGCAGTGCGCGCCGAGGCGTTGGCAGCAACGGCCACGTTGTGCTTTTCGGGAGTCGGGACTTCCACTGCCGCAATCGCGAATCGCTCTTCGGCGATGCGCGGCTCTTCTAGTTCAGCGGCTCGCTCGACCACTTTGCCTGCATCCTGGAGATCTTCAGGAACAGCACGGCCGGTCCCACACCAGCGAATTGTCAGAGCGCTGAGATCCTGCAATTCTGGGGCGGCAAGGTCCATCCGGGCTTCGTCGAGATGGGTCGGCAGCAGATACGTTGGGCGGAAGCGCGCGTAGGTCTTGCGGCATGCACTGAGATAACTGGAAGAGTAGGCTCCAGAAAGAACCAGGTGAATTTCGGGTTGGGATAGCGAGTCGATTGCCGATTGTGTTTCGGTGGAGAGGACGTCGTTGCCTTCCAGCGCAGTCGTGTCGACAAGCACCAGGTCGGCATCTCTAAACTGGCTCAACGCTGAACGAAATGATTCCAGGCTGTCGACTTCAGAAAACGGGATACCCGCGATCTCGCAATACGACTTTACGAAATCGGCCCCGCCGACCCGGCCAGTATCCCAGCTTAAGACTGCAGGCGAGAGCCCGAGTGTGAACTTGGAATGAATCGCGATCTTCGAGCAGGCGGAGCTCTTGCCCGCTCCGCTGGGCCCAACGAGAAAGATCACCCGGGCTGGCTGAACTGAATTTTGTACTGAATTTTCTGCCGGGACGATGCGGGCAGAGGGGGCTGCTTTGGCCTCCACTGGCGGAAGCGCATCAGGATTGTCCGCCACGGCACAGACAACCTCGTATCTACCGAAGTGCCGAAACTCGGAAGGTGCTTCGCGAGTATTGAGGATAAGTGCATCCTCGCCCATTTCTTTTCCGGCGCTCTGTAGCGCCACATCCATCGAATCTGCGTAGAAGGATTTGATTTTCATGGTCGGTTCTCGTTTCGCCTAGATTTGGCCCAATGAAGTTACGTGGATACCCGATGCAATTTCAGAATGGGAAATTACCGTCAGATTCGGGAATGTAGATTCGGTCAACTGTCTCAGAAAGAAACGGGCATTCGAACCGGTGAGAATGACGCCGGAGGCGAGTGGATTTTCAAAAGCCTGTTTGAAACGTGAAAGCAGGTCGCGGACGCGGGCTGGGGGGGCAGTCAGGTTGCTGTTGAATTCGCCATGCTCGACTGAAGACTCGAGTTCCTGCTCGAGTTCCGGGTTCAACAGCCAGGCGTTGAGCTCGGTACCGGCGCTAAGCAGCTGTTTGGTGATGGTGCGCCGGATTGCCTGCCGGACGAACTCCGTGATCAGGGTTGGGTTCCTGGTCATGGCCCCGCCTTCGCTCATCGCTTCCAGAATGGAAACCCCATCCCGGATTGAAACGCGTTCTCGCAACAAATTCTGCAATATCTTCTGCACGGTACTCAATGGAAGCAATTTGGGGACCAAATCCTCGACGAGCTTTGGAGTCTCTTCGGCGACGCGGTCGACATAGCGTTTTGCGTCCTGCCGAGTGAAGATTTCCGACGCCGAACGCTTCATCGTTTCTGAGAAATGAGTGCCGACGATGCTGGCCGTATCGACGATCGTGCAGCCTTCAAGTCGTGCAGCTTCGACCTGATCAACGGGGATCCAGAGAGCATCGAGCTGGAAGGCTGGTTCCTTTGTGGGAATTGCGCCTTGCGCCATGAGATTTGCGGTGAGCTGACTGTGATTGCGATCCTTCGCATCACCTGGAATCAGAGCCAGCTCGTAGCCCCGCTTCATTTCAAATCGCGCCATCTCGTTACCCTTAATCAGGATTCGGTACTCAGTGGCACGCAGCGAGAGATTGTCGGTAACACGCACGGCTGGCAGGATGAATCCGAGGTCTGAGGCGAGTTGTTTTCTCACTCCCGAGATTCGTTGCAGTAGAGTGCTCTGCCCGCCACCCTCGACCAGGCGAACAAGGCCAAGGCCCACTTCCACCGCAACGGTATCGACACGCAAGAGGGTTTCAATGCTCTCCTTGGCTGTGGCTGCGGCGACTGCCGGCTCCGGCTTTGCCGTTGCCAGCTCATGCTTTTTCTCAAGCATTTTTTTTGCGGCAAAGATTGCAAGTCCACCAAGGGTCAGGAACGGGATCTTGGGCAGGCCTGGCACCATTGCGAGCAGGACAAGAACGCAACCAGCCAAACCAATCGGCTCTGGAACAGCAAAGATCTGGCGGCGGATTTCAGAGTCCAGCTGGCCTTCGCTCGAGCCACGGGTCACGATGAGGGCACCGGCAAGTGAAATCATCAGCGCCGGTATTACAGTGACAAGGCCATCACCGATCGTCAGAATTGTGTAGGTTTCAAACGCCTTCCCGATATCCATGCCGTACTGGAAAACCCCAATCAGGAATCCGGCAATGATGTTGATGAGAAGGATCATGATGCCAGCGACGGCATCGCGCTGCGTGAAGCGGCTGGCACCGTCCATCGAGCCGTAGAACTCGGTTTCTTGTGCGAGCTTCTTTCGTCGTTCTCTGGCCTCGGTTTCGTCGATCAGCCCGGCATTGAGATCAGCGTCAATCGACATCTGTTTTCCTGGCAAAGCGTCAAGGGTGAATCGGGCTGTGACTTCGGAGATGCGGACCGCGCCGTGGTTGATAACCACATACTGGATACCAATCAATACGAGGAACATCACAAGGCCGATGATGAAACTGCCGCCTACGACGAATTGCCCAAAGGACTCGATGACGTCCCCTGCGGCGGCCGTGCCCATGTTGCCGTTCATCAGGATCAGTCGCGAGGAGGAAATGTTCAGCGCCAGCCGGAACATCGTCAGCAGCAACAGTGAGGACGGGAAGATCGAAAACTCGGTGGGCTTGAGAATATACATCGACACAAGCAGGACCAGGAGGCTTACGGCGATGTTGGCTGAGATCAGCAGGTCCAGGAGCATCACTGGCAGAGGCAGGATCATTGCCATCAAAATTCCCAGCACTGCAACTGGCACACCGATCTCAGCTCGCTTCAGCATTTGCCAGTTGAAGATGGAAGGGAGTGAGACCGGCTTGATCTGATCGCGCGGCGGCGCTGTGGTGGGCTTTTGTGAAATGGGAAGCGAGGGGTTCATTTTGATTCTCTAGCGGGCACCATTGCGCCCGAGGACACGGTAGACATAAGCAAGTACTTCAGCCACGGCCCGGTACAGATGCATCGGGATCTCCTGGCCAACTTCGACAGACTTGTAGAGAGCCTGGGCCAGCGGCGGGTTCTCGATGATCGGAATCTCGCGCTCCATCGCGATTTTTCGTATTCGGAGCGCGACGTGATCCATGCCCTTGGCAAGCACAACGGGTACCGACATATCGTCGGAGTTGTACTGGATGGCGATTGCGTAGTGAGTCGGGTTGGTGATGACAACGGTTGCTTTGGGGACCTGCGCCATCATGCGCTTGCCAGCGAAGTCCTTCATGATGCGGCGGATCTTGGCCTTTACTTCCGGATTGCCGTTGCCCTCTTTGTACTCTTCCTTCAGCTCCTGCTTGGTCATCTTCAGTTCTTCGTTGTGCTTGCGCATTGCCATCATCAGGTCGGCAGCACCGAAGAGGAAGAAGACCAGGCAACACAACTTGCCGATACTCAACAGCTGAGTGGACTGTTCATAGATCTGGCTGAGAAGAGAAAGCCGGGTGAGGAATACGCTCCACGACAACAGATCCTGACCGTAATACCAAAGCCCGATTGAGACAATCGCGAGAAGCATCAGGCTGGCGCGAAGAGACTTCAGCCCTTCGCCGAACTGGCCCGTCAAACGATTCGTGTTAAAGATCTTGGAGATATCGGGCGTGGCGCGGCTGAGGCTAAAGTAGCCCTGACTTACAACCATTTGCGAGACAAAGACCGCACCAGAAGTGATCGCCCCAGCCCACAGGAAATAGGTCAGGGTTTGCCAGGACCAGTGCAGGGTAGGCGCGAGGAGTTGGTCAGGGTGAACGGTGAGATCGAAGGAGGAGGCTAGCCAGGTTTTCCAGTGGCGAAGCGCCGGCCCGGCCAACTCATCGAAACCGCTGAAGTAGAAGAAGGCCGCAATAAACTGAACTGCGATTGCGAGGTAGCGGCTGGAGACAATTTTGCCGTCTTCGCGAGCTTTCTCAAGCCGTCTCGGCGATGCGTCTTCTGTACGTTCCCCACTCTGCGACATGGCTTAGTTGCGCGCCCCCAGAAATTGCAGCGCCTGCTGTGAGAGCTTGGCTTCGAGATGATGCAGGGTGACGGTAGAGGCCATCAGGATGAAGAGTGTTGCTGCCCACTTGAGAGGAAAGAGGAGCATGCTGAGTTGGAAGCGTTCGGCGAAGCGCGAGCCCAGAGCAGAAGCGATGTCGAGCAGCAGCATACTGGCAATGAAGGGAGCGGCCAGTCGCAGCCCTGTTCGGAAGCTGAATCCGAGCATCGACTTGAGAATCCCGGTAAGGGCACCCGGACGACTGAGACTATCCCAGACTCGGTCCGATTCAAGCAAGGCACCCAGAAATTCCAGATGGACTCCGGCGGCGAGAAAAGTGAGCAAAACACAGAACTGCGTAATGCTGAGGAGCGAGCCGCTTTCGGTATCGTTGGTTGGATCGATAATGGAACCGTAGCTGAGACCGGATTGAACGCTGGCCAACTGAATCGTTAGCGAGCAGGCCTCAAGCACCGTATTCCAAAGCAAAGCCACCAGTAAGCCGGCGATCAGGTTGCGACCGCATACGAGCCAGAATCCGACAGGAGCAAGGTCGGCAGTGCCAGCAGCCGCCCATTTGCCCGAAAAACAGGCGAAGGCGATACAAAGCCCAAGAAAGGCGCGCGCCGGGCCAGGTACTTGCCGAAAGCCTGGGAGATTCAGAACAGCAACAGCCGTCACCGCCCGGGCAACTTCGGTGGCAAACAGAGCTGCGGCTCCTTCGAGTGTCGCCATAGCTACCGCACAACCCTCGGAATCATTTCAGCCATTCGCGCGATATAACCGGACATCTGGTTCAGCATCCAGGGCAGGAGGAGCAAAAAGGCAAAGGCGCAGACCGAAAAACGGGGGATCGAACTGAAGCCGGGGTCCTGAATCGCAGTAGCAACCTGGATGAGGTTGAAGACGATGCCGCATATCAGACAAATGCCAAGCAAGGGCGCGGCAATCAAGATCGAAGTAAGAATTGCACCGCGGACGATTTCAACAGCGACGACAGTTTCCATCAGCGGACGACCTCAAAGGATTTCATGACGGCATCGATGATCACCGACCAGCCATCGGCAATGACGAAAATGAGGATCTTGAAGGGAGCCGAGACCATGACCGGAGGCAACTGGATCATGCCGAGCGTCACGATGACGGCAGACACAATCAGGTCGACGATGAGAAAGGGCATGTAGAGAAGCACGCCGATTTTGAAGGCGCTCTTGAGCTCGCTCAGCATATACGCCCCGGCGATAACGGGAAAGGCGAGATCTGCTGGAGTTTTTGGGGCCGGGCCACGCGAAACGCGCAACATCATGGCGATCTCTTTTTCGCCGAGATACGGCACCATGTAGCTTTTCATTTGAGTGCCTCCGGCGAGGAAGGCCTGTTCTTCGCTCATCGTGCCCTTGTTATAGGGCTCGATCACTCCCTGGTAGATGGCTGATAGCTGCGGGGAGATCGAGAGCACCGTGAGC
>JAPKYY010001020.1 GCA_026394095.1 Acidobacteriota bacterium
CTTCACGCGGGCAGGGTGTACCCGGCTAAAGCGGCTTACCAACTGGCGTAAGGCCGCCCCGCAACCGAGCTGCTCGAGCACTGCCGGGCTCAAGGCTGCGATCAAGCGGCGAATCTCAAGAATCGTCCGCTCGGTTAAGTCTCTTGTTTCCTGTAGTTTGCCTTTTAGCTCGCCATCTTGAGGCTTCAGGCTTTCTTCGATCATCTCAAGCTGCAAACGAATGCAAAGCATGGATTGCCCTGCTTCGTCATGCAATTCACGGCTGATACGGCGCCGCTCCATTTCTTCCACCTGCAACATCCGCTCGGCCAGCCGGCGCACTTGCTCTTCACGTGCAGCCAGATCTTCCATCAAACGGGCTTTTCCAGCGCCCATCAAACAACGCTCGGCCGCAATTTCAAGCATCTCCTGCTCACGCGGCAGCCATTCATAGACCTTACGAAAACGGAATTGCATCACCCCACGCAACCGCGCACCGTCCATCAGCGGAACACTCCAACAGGTTGCATAGCGATCCCGGGTTCGTTTATCGAGAACCAGCCCGGTCTGATCCAGAGTTTCGTCCAGGCAAAAGGGTTTTGCCAGCGTTTGAGCCAGCCCGGCCTCATTGGCCACCAGATGCGGGGGCGTCTTGGTTCCCTCGCCCACATAGGCCATCGGCACCAGCACCTGATCGTTCTTATCGAGAAAGAAGAGGCAGGCATTGTCGGCCTTGTACAAAGTCGCCAGCGTAGTGTTTCGCTCTCTCGCACCTGGTAATAGGCATTGTTCAGCGTGAGGAGCACGCAAAAGTGCAATTGCTCGTTGGCCCAGCGAAACTGTGCCGCCCGCTCCTTGCCCAATCGCTCAATCAGGGGCAACAGGATACGGTCATACTCCTGCAAGGCCTGCTGGATGCCGCCCGGAGGCAAATTCAGCTTGGCCAGACGCCTGCCGCTGTATTCCACCTGTTCGAGAAATTCGAGCATCGACTTGCGAGTGCCTTTGGCTGGCCCGAGCAAACGGGCAGCCGTTCCGGTGGTGATGCAAATCAGCGCCTGAATCTGTCGCGGCTCAAAACGTAAAACCTTCAAACGATTGACAAACTGCTTTTCCAACCGGTCTGACAAGGGGCTCAGCCACTGCGTCAGAGCAGCCAGCGGCTTCCGCACCGGATCTTTCAGGATGTGTGCGGCGTTGGCCAATACGGTGGAAGCTTCAACTCTGGGGACGGCAGTAGCCATAATCGTTCTTCCTGTTGATCGTGTGAGAAGCCCAATTGCTTTAGTCCTATATCTACAATCACTTGGCTACAATCACTTGCATGTCCTCAAAGTTGGCCAGATTCAGCGCCGTAGACGCCCTGCGAGGCCTGATCATGATTTTCATGGCGATTGACCACACCAGCGCCTTTGTCTCCCGTCAGCATTCCAGCGAATTCTGGAACGGCGCCATCAGCACCTACGACAGCACCTTTGCCTTCCTCACACGCTGGATTACTCACCTTTGTGCGCCCGGCTTCTTCTTTCTGATGGGTGCCGGAATCTACTGGTTTGCCAGCTCAAGACAGGATGCCGGCTGGACTGCGGGGCAAGTCATGCGCCGCACCGCCTCTCGTGGCCTGGCCATCTTTCTGGTGGGGCAGTTCCTCGAGACCCCCGTGATTTATCTCACAGAACTCTTGAAGCCGCCTCTGATCAGCCTGAGCCATA
>JAPKYY010000809.1 GCA_026394095.1 Acidobacteriota bacterium
ATGGCCAACGCCTCCTCATGCAACGCAAAGACCAGCTCCTGCTCTGGGACCGCCAGACCGGCTGGAAAAGTCTCGCCTATCTCGAAGAAGGCTTCTCCGAATCTCTGCTCAGCGACAACGGCTCGATCGTCTTCGCCATCACCCAGCGAAACCAATACCTCCGCATCGATGCCAATACCAGCGAATCCGCACAGCTTTTCGTTCCGATGCCGAGCTACATCAGCCAGCGCAGCTTCGGGGCCTACCCGGGTTCTGTCGTCCGCTTCAGCACAAACAATCCAGACCCCAAACTGATCCTCAAAATCGGCGAAACCCCGCTAGTCAACGTCAAAATCGAAGACGAAGTCCTCGACGCCCAGATCCCCTGGGAAGCAACAAACCTGACTCCGATTCTCGAAGCCAGCCTCCCGAACTCTCCATTCGTACTGCGCACCAGCATAGGCCTCCTCGACCAACCCGCCCCCGTCCCCTTCATCGATTATGAGCGCGACAACTTCGGCCCCTATCTCGTTGCCGCAAATACAGATTTCAGCACCAGGATCACCCCTGCCAACCCGGCCCCGGCTGGCAGCCTCATCCACTTCTGGCTCTCGGGCCTGGGTCCCCTCGATCGCCCGGTAGCAACAGGAGAAAAAGGTCCCTCAGACCCACCAGCACGCCCGCTACTCTCGATGGAATGTTTCCTCGGCCCTGTCGATGGCCTGGGTCCCCAGATGAAACTCAGCCTCCCCACAATCGTCTACGCCCCGAACCTGATTGGTGTCTATCAAGTGGACACTGAAATCCCGTCCAACTGGCCCAGCGGCAGATTCACCATCGCCTGCCGCAACCAAAACTTCCGCGGCGGCACCGGCAACATCTTCATCCGCGCCCGCTAAACCCGCTCTTCCCCCCGCCGCCCATACCTATCCAGATAAACACTAGCCATCTGCACCGCCACCCCCAGCGCCATCCAAACCTGCCAGTGGCTCAGCAACCCCTTTTCAAAAATAAAAGTGGTTGTAATATTCAGATCCGCCAGCAATCTCCACAGCGCGAGCACAAAACAAAGCATAGCCCCAGGCGTCAGCAAACTTGCCACCGCCAGCGCCACCTTCGCATCCATATTCCGGTTTGTCGCAACCTTCGGCCCAACGCGCAACTTGATCCGGACAATCATGAAATTTCAGACCCCATTCTATCAATTCATGTATCGACCGCTAAGGTGGCGATACGATAGATTGTTAAGGTCAATTCCATGCAAAAAATTAGAACCGCCATGCTCGGCACGGGCTTTATGGGCATCGTGCATACAGAAGCGATCCGCCGCCTCGGCAACGTAGAAGTTACCGCTGTCGCCGGCTCCTCAGATTCCAAGGCAAAAGCCTTCGCAGACCAGCTTTTCATCGAAAAGTCCACCGGCGATTGGGAATCCCTCCTCAAGGACCCCAACATCGACGCAGTCCACATCTGCACCCCCAACGCGCTCCATCACCCTATGGCCAAAATCGCCATCGAGAACGGCAAACACGTCCTCTGCGAGAAGCCCCTCACCATGACCAGCGCCGAGGCCCAAGACCTCCTCACCCTCGCCGAAGCCAAAGGCGTCGCCCACGCCACCAACCACAACCTCCGCTACTACCCTGCCGTCCAGCAGATCCGCCAAATGGTAGCCGCCGGCGACCTCGGCGAGATCCTCGCCGTCCAGGGCACCTACTCCCAAGACTGGCTCCTCTACGACACAGACTATAACTGGCGCATCGAAGCCGAACACAACGGCAAACTCCGCGCCATGGGCGACATCGGCTCCCACTGGATGGACATGATCCAGCACCTCACCGCCCTCCCCATCACCAGCGTCTGCGGCGAGCTCACCACCTTCCACAAGACCCGCAAGAAGCCCAAGGGCAGCTACGGTACTAAGTCAGGCGTCGCCTGGAACCAGGAAAAGCCCGACGAACTCTGGATCGGCCACCGCAATTCCCCCAACCAGGTCATCGTCAAAGACGGCAGCCTCTTCTACCCGGCAGCAGCAGCCTACGCCGAGCTCCCCGGCGGCCACTCAGAAGGCTACGACGACAGCCACAAGAACCTCTTCAAGCGTTTCTACCGTCGCGTTGCCGACCCCAAGGCAGCCATCGACTACCCCACCTTCGCTGACGGCCTCCGTGGCATGCTCCTGCTCGAAGCAGTAGCCGCCTCAAGCGAGCGGCGCGGCTGGGTTGACGTCTCGCTCTAAAATCTCGATCGCAAAACCAGAGCCCGGCTCACTCACAAAATCGTGAGGGGCCGGGCCTCCTTTTGTCGCGATACAAAGTTTCCAGCGATCCCCACGCAGCTCATAAATCCCGTGGTTCACATTCCCCTTCTCCGGCCCGCGAGTGAACTTGATCGAAAAGCTCTTTGGCCTCCGGCTCACGTCCACCCGCATCAACCCTTCAAAGGCAGCGCCCATTCCCAGCGACTGAAAATGATCGCCTTCAATCACAACGCGAGCCGCACCAATCATGCCGGCACTTAAGGCAGCACCATCCACAATCAGCGTTTTCACGCGCCAGCTTCCCTGCAGTCGATCCTGATCCGTCTTCATTCGGACCTACATTTTAACTGCCTAGAACCTGTAACGCACGGCCAACTGCATGATGCGCGGGTCACGGGCTGACGTGATCCAGCCAAAGTTCGTGCCGCCAAGACCCGTTGCCGGATTGTTGAAGTTCACGGTGTTGAAGAAGTTAAACGCTTCCCAACGGATGTCCACCGACTGGCGGTCCGTGATCGCGAAACCCTTCGACAGGTTGAAGTCTGTGTTAAAGAAACGCGGGCCATAGGCTGTGTTGCGAGCAGAGTTGCCGGGAGTATTTACAGCCTGCACAGCGTATGCTGCCGGATTCAAAAACTTCAAGCGGTCTGTCTTCGGATCAATACCCGTATTCGCCTCGCCCACACGATTCGGCCTCAAGCCACCACCATTGCGATTCAGAAACACATAGGCTCGCCCTGTCGCTGGATCGATGCCATTGCCATTCAAGCCAACGTTGATCGGCAGGCCACTACGCCAGTTCACGATCCAGGCCGTGCGCCAGCCACCCAGCACACCGTTGGTAAGGCGGTTCCAGCTACTGCCAAACTTCTTGCCCTTGCCAAACGGCAATTCGTAAGTAATAGCCGTGGTGTACTGCACGTTCGGAGTCTGATTCATTCGCCCGTTCTCTTGTCCAAACTGGTCCAGATACTGCGGGGAAGCACCAGCGTCCCAGGTCCCGGCCTGATCGATAGCGCTCGCATAGGTCAGGCTAGCCAACACATAAAGGCCATTGCTGTAGTTGTGTTCAAACTTGGTCTGCACAGAGTTATACCAGCTCTTGGCGCGGCTCGCACCAGTCTGAATCCCCTGCCATTGCGGGAAAGGTCGATTGGCCGCAACCGATCCATCCACTCCAAACGGAGTCTGGTTCCGCTCATAAAGAGCAAACAGGTTCTGCCCGCGATTGCCCACATAAGCAACCTCAAAGCTGCTGGCACTGCTTAGGCGATACTGCACCGCCACATTGAACTGCTGAATCCTGCCTGACCGCTGATCCCGTTCGCGAGTACGCAGCCCAACATTGCGGCTGTCGTAATTGGAAAGCACCCCACTCGGCAGCGGATCGCTCAACCGCACTGGTGCCGGGCCCGGACCCACACGCAACAGCGTCGGCTGGATCAACTGCGGAGG
>JAPKYY010000993.1 GCA_026394095.1 Acidobacteriota bacterium
TGATGACGCGGACACAGAAGCGCGAGGTGCTGCAGTTGTTGCTCGATACCAACGCTGGGCCGCTTGAACCAACACTTGAGGATGCAGTGCTGACGGTGTTGAGCAGCATCGACGCTGAGCGCGTTCGCGTGACGGTGGGAGCACTGCCTGCAGCCGAGAAGCAGACGCCCGATTGGGTGCTGATGCAGTATCTGGTAACCAACGATACCTACCGCGGAAGAGTGCGCGTTTTCCTGTCGAACCTGATGAAGGGCACCGACAAACCGACCGCTCTACGCAATGGGTTTGAAAAAGAAGAGGCTGAATTGCGCGCCGAAGCCACAGCCGCAAAGCCGGCATTTGCGCCGGTCACCTATAGCGCGAGGCCCATCCTGCCGGAGCGGGATTATAGGGCTCGCGAAATCGAAGTGGGTATGGGCCGCTTGCAGTTGGCGATTGCTCAATTAACAGACGAGAAGTTACGCGACGGAGCGCGGCGAATTTGCTCCGCCCAGTCTACTGCCGAGCCCGAGGCACAGGCTTGTGTAGCTGCCGCCTACGCGCTCGACGGCAAGCCCGACCTGGCAGCAATCGAAGCAGAGAAGGCACTCACGATTCCTCGCATGCTTTACCTGGCAGCCATCGGTCAGCCAGACCGGCTCAAGCACCAGCAGCATCTCTTTACAGCTTTGCAGTTGAAAGTGGTTTATCCTGAGGCGGCTTTGGCCTTTGCTTCTAAAGAAAATGATCCTATCAAGGCCCATAAGGCGTTGAAGGATTCCTCCGCTGCCGCATTACGGGATGCCAAATACCAGGGACAGTTGGCCAGGTGGGCTCAGGCGGCCGGGCTCTTTACAGAAGAATCCAAAGCATGGGCAGCGGCTGAAAGAGCAGCATTTAACCCGGCTGAGAAGGAATCATTGAGACAGCTTCGCCTTGGTGCTCAAGATCGGCGTTATGAAGCGGAAGCTCAGGCTCGCCGCGAGGCAGAGGCTGCGCGCATCAAGGACATCGAACGCGTAAAGCAGGAGAGCCTGCGTCGCGTGAGAGAAGCAGAGGCCAAGGCCCGTGGGCAAATGGTACCGCTCGAGCCGGGCACAAAGATTGAGCAATGGTGGGATGGCGAGCAACCAACAGGATCGGTAGTCGGCGTTCTTGCGCGGGTGGATTGCATGGGCGGTGGCAAGGCTCGATTTGCTATTCGTGATGCTGCGGGCAAGCTAGTGCTTTATGATGTTGAGAACCCTTCGAAACTGGTGTTGAGTGGTGCCGGTGCGGAAACATTCAGTTTCAACTGTGGCGTGCAGAAGCAGCCACGAAAGGTAAAGGCAGGCTTCAAGGAGAAGAAATTGCTGGCTATGGAATTATTGCCTTAAATGAACGTTGCCAATCGTTGGTGGGTCGTCGCGATCTTCTACCTTTCGTCGAGCATCAACTATCTGGATCGCCAGATTCTTGCTGCGGTTTCGCCATCATTTATGAACGAGTTCCATCTGAACTATGAACAGTACGGATGGATCCTGACTGGCTTTGGCCTGATCTACATGTTGAGTTCTCCCCTGATGGGATGGTTTCTCGACAAGGTGGGCCTGAATTTGGGGACGTCGATTGCCCTTGCCTGGTGGAGCATTTCGGGGATGGCCCGTGGATTCACTTCTGGCCTGACCGGATTGATGGCAACACATGGGTTGATGGCGATTGGTGAATCGGCCGGGATCCCTTCTACAGCAAAGGCTGCCCAAACCTACCTCAGGCAGGAAGAGCGCGCGATTGGGAGCTCTATGTCGCAACTGGGCCTTGTGCTTGGGGGGCTGCTTGCAACCATCATTGCCAATTACTGCATCAGCAACTGGGGTTGGAGGAGTGCGTTTTTTGCGGCTGGATGGTTGGGATTTCTCTGGATTCCGCTCTGGTGGTGGGCGTCGAAAAAGGCTCCGGCACAGCCGGCAAGTGTCGAGTCTAGCGGCTTTGATGTTCGCAGTATCCTGAAGTTGCCACAAACCTGGGGCTTCGTCATCGCCAACGTGCTCTCGCTCGGAATCTTTCTGTTTTGGACATTCTGGACGAACCATTACTTTGTTAGAACATTCGGAATGACGGTACAGGATGCGAACAATCTCTCACCGCTGTTGCAAGCAATTTCGCTGGTTGGCTCCTTTCTGGGAGGCTGGTCATCGATGCAATTGATCCGGCGAGGCTGGGCTCCGCTGGCAGCCAGACGACGTGTTTATCTCTTTGGAGCGATTGGAATGATGCTGTCGGCGATTGTGCCGCTGGCCCCGAATGTAACCTGGGCAGTGGTCTTTATTTCTCTTAGCTATTTCGCGTCATCCGCAGCTAGCGTAAATCTGTATACGATGCCACTGGATGCTTATGGAGGAAGCAGTGCGGCCTTTAGCGTTTCTCTGCTGACTGGTGGTTATGGACTGCTCCAACTCTTTGCCTATCCATTAATTGGCCGCGTAGCAGACCAATATGGATTTGCGCCGATCTGCATCGCTATTGCCTTTCCACCCATGCTCGCCTATCTAATCCTGGAGTTGACCAAGTCTCGTGCCTCGCAGACGCTACGTACTTAGCTTCGCCAATGGTCCGGAAGATCGTGTCGCAGCGATCCGGCGCCAGTTGAAGGAGATTTTGCCGGGATTCGAACACCGCGAAATCGAGCTCCAGAAGGGCGAAAGCGCAGGAAGCCTCTGGATTCGCCTGATGCGCGAGTTTCCACCCTTCTCGATTGCTCACACTGCGGCATTGCTCGGGCCAGAAACAAACCCAAGGGTCTTTCAGGCGGCGCTCGCACTCGCTCCCACACGCATGCTCGCCTACGACTCACACGGCGAGCGCTTTCATCTCAGCTGGAAGGCACCGTTCAGTTCCCTGCTCTTTCTGAAGGGATGGCCGGTAGATAAAATCCACTTGCGACCCTGGCGCGACGACTCGGTGCACTTTCCTGAAATTCTTCGGTTTGAAGGTTGCCCAGCGGACACATCGAGGAAGACGATTGCAATCCTGTCGCCTTATTTGCCCTGGCCGCTCAGCCATGGCGGTGCGGTTCGTATCTACAACCTCTTGCGAGTGTGTTCGAGTCGCTACAATCTGCATTTGCTGGCCTTCACCGAGTCCAAAGACACAGTAGAGCTTGGGCCCCTTCGCGAAATTTGTTGCGGAGTAAGCCTGGTGCGCAAGCCGGAATTTCGCCGATTGCGTTGGGCCAGTCTGCGGCCTGCAGAAGTAGTTGAGTACGACACTCCAGCCATGCATGAAGCATTGCGAGACCTAAAGCGTGACTTGGTTCAAACCGAATTCACCCAGCTCGCAGGTTATGGCGGAGACGTCCTCGTCGAGCATGATGTGACTATGGATCTGGCGGCACAAGAACACGCGCGCTTGGCTTCTCCCGCGAGTTGGTGGAATCTCTTCCGGTGGCAAAGATTTGAAACAACGGCGATACCAAAGTTCAGAGGAGTAGTGGTGATGAGCGAGAAGGACCGCCTGGCCATAGGCGGCCGGGTGATCCCCAATGGCGTCGACCTGGATCGCTTTGTACCGGAACCTGAAGTGCCAGGTGCCCGCATGCTGTTCATTGGCAGCTTCAGGCACTTTCCAAACGCACTCGCCTTTCGTTTTCTAGTCGAAGAGTTTTGGCCCAGGCTGAAGCGTTTGCTGCCTGAGGCAAAGCTCGACGTAGTTGCTGGCCCCAGCCCGGAACTCTACTATCCATTTGGCGCGATCCCAAGTGCAGCAGACGTAAACCTCCATTCGTTTGTCAGCGATGTGCGTCCACTCTACAATGCGTCCAATCTGGTTTTGATACCGACCCCTGTCTCGGCTGGCACCAATATCAAGGCGCTCGAAGCTATGGCGATGGAGCGCGCAATGTTGAGTACACCGAGCGGGGTAAACGGATTGGAATTGGAACACCAGCAGCATGTGTGGATTGCTGAAGGGGCAGAGGCATTTGCAGTCAGTGCGGCGGGACTACTTGGAGACGCGAGCCTCTGGCATGGTTTGGCCCG
>JAPKYY010000187.1:0-715 GCA_026394095.1 Acidobacteriota bacterium
CGTTGAAGTATTCATAGAACAGAATGTTGTTCTTAAAGTGCGGATCGTCACTGAACTTCGGATGATGAGCCATCCCAGGCCGGAAGCCTTGTTCGCAAGGCAGGAAGATCGAGCTCAAGCGGCGCGAAAGCTCTTCACAGACTTTATCGAGTGTCACCATGTTGCCGGAACCGGTTGGGCACTCCACTTCAATTGCGTCACCATGATAGTGATGGAACTTCTGGAGGCTCTCAATCAAGAGGTAATTGACTGGGAACCAGATGGGGCCGCGCCAGTTGGAGTTGCCGCCAAACAGGCCAGACTGTGATTCACCTGGCTCATAACCGACACGGTGGTCTGACCCATTGGCATGGAGAACATAGGGATTTTGCTCATGGAATTTGGAAAGCCCGCGAACTCCGTAATCGGAGAGAAACTCATTCGGATCAAGAAGGCGCTTTAAAAGGGCACGAAGGCGATCCCTGCCAACAAGAGACAAAAGACGACGATCGGCAACGCCCTCGCGGGTCATGGATGCGAGGTTTGCTGCCAGGTCAGGCCGATTCTCGGTGAACCATTCCATGCGCTTGCGGAAGCCGGGTAAAGCGTCAATTGTTTCTGAGTCGAGTGTGTCCACCGCAAATAGCGTAATCAATCCTACTAGCGAACACACACGCATGGGGAATTGCTCGCCATTGGGAAGCTTCAGGCGGTCATAGTAAAACTGATCTTCTTC
>JAPKYY010000187.1:730-5810 GCA_026394095.1 Acidobacteriota bacterium
CATGGCTGCTGCGATGTAGAGGAAATGTTCGAAGAATTTGCTTGCGATGTCTTCGTAGACCGGGTTTGTTCTTGCCAGCTCAATTGCGATCTTGAGAAGATTCAGGCAATACATTGCCATCCAGGATGTGCCATCGCTTTGTTCGATCTGACCCCCGGTGGGCAGAGGCCGCGACCGGTCGAAGACACCGATGTTGTCAAGGCCGAGGAAGCCACCTTCGAAGATGTTATTGCCAGAGGCGTCTTTTCGATTGACCCACCAGGTAAAGTTCATCAAGAGCTTATGGAAGACGCTTTCAAGGAAGGCTGTATCGGGTTTTCCAGTTAGCTTGGCATCAATCTTATAGACCCGCCAACAGGCCCAGGCATGAACTGGAGGATTTACGTCCGACAAGGCCCATTCGTATGCAGGAATCTGACCATTGGGATGCATGTACCATTCGCGCAGGAATAGGCTGAGTTGCTTCTTGGCGAATTCCGGGTCGATCAGCGCGAAGGGGATCATATGGAAGGCGAGGTCCCAGGCGGCGTACCAGGGGTATTCCCACTTGTCGGGCATCGAGATGATGTCCTCGTTAAACAAGTGCCGCCATTCGTAGTTGCGGCCGTTTTTGCGCGATTCCGGTGGTGCCGGCTGTCCCGGGTCTCCCTTCAGCCAGTCCTCGACGCAGAAGTTGAAGTACTGCTTCGACCAGATCAGGCCTGCTGCAGCTTGTCTTTGTACCCGTTGCGCTTCCAGGGAATTTTTTGTTCCACCCCGAGCAAGAACAAGGCTGTAAAAATCGTCGGCTTCTGCAATCCTCGACGAGAAGACTTGCTCAAAGCCTGGAGCCTCCATGCGTTCCATCTCCTGCTCGCGAAGTCTCATATGGGCGACAAACTTGCCCCCTACAGGAACCATTGCCTGGAATACAGCGGCAGCCTTTGTACCTTGACCTGCCGGATTGACTGCATTTTTGTTGCCTTCGATCAGATAATCTCCAAAGCCGTCTTTGAAGTAAGCTGTGCCGGATTGAAAGCCATAAAGTTCTTTGGCATTGGTTTCGTTTTCGGTGAACAAGACCTCTGAGGGGTTTTCAGCCAGAAACTCATAGTTGCCGAGAGACGAGTGATGAACCAATACTTTAGAATTGCCATCGGCTCGCATCGAGGGTTTTGGGGCTCTGCCGAAGGACCAGAGGTTTCGGAAGAAAAGCTGTCCCAATAGATGAACCGGCGCGGCTTCTGGGCCGCGGTTTTCAACCGTTACTCGAATCAGTATGTCTGCGGGGCCAGCTTTGGCATACTCAACAAAGACATCGAAGTAGCGATTGTTATCGAATATGCCAGTATCGTGCAATTCAAATTCAGGAAGGTTTTTGGGTCTCCTGCCCTGCTCGCGCAAGAGGCGATAGGGGAACTCTTGTTGTGGATATTTGTAGAGACCTTTGAGATAAGAAGCAGTGGGCGTGGCGTCGAGATAGTAGTACAGTTCCTTGACGTCTTCGCCGTGGCTGCCGAGAGGGCCGGCGAGGCCGTAAAGGCGTTCTTTGAGGATGGGGTCTTTGCCGTTCCAGAGGGCAACTGAAAAGCAAAGGCGACAGTGGTTGTCGCATATTCCCATGATGCCGTCTTCGCCCCAACGGTAGGCCCTGAGGTGCGCTTTCTCAAATGGAAAGTAATCCCAGGCTTCGCCGTGTTCTGAATAGTCTTCGCGAACGGTACCCCATTGCCTTTCGCTTAGGTAGGGCCCCCATTTGGGCCAGTGCTGTTTCCTGGCTTTGGCCTGTTCAAGCCTCTTCCATTCAGCAGAGCTGGTCAATTCTTCTCTCCAATTACATATCGAGTTGGGAGGAAGTACAGAAACTTCATAGGTGAACGTCGAATGTTCTTGAGGCCCTGTTCTTCAAAAACGATCTTATATTCGCGTGTATGAAGGATGTCCAGGATGGCGATTTCGCCACCCGGCCGCAAAAGTTTGATCAGGTTGACCACAGCCTTATTGCGTTCTTTGCGCGAGCCAATGGCATGTAGACAGAAGCCGGAGACGATTTTGTCGAAGCAGTTTGGACCATACCTCAGATCTGTCGCGTCACCGTCTTCAAAGCGGACACGGTCGAGTACCCGTTCAGTCTCTGCATTTTCAGTTGCTGCTTCTTTGGTGTTTTCACTCAGTTGTTCCTGGCTCCAGATGTCGATGCCAATGATTTCACCAAAGGGCGCTTTTCGTGCTGCCATGATCGTCAGCAGGCCCCTGCCACAACCGACATCGAGAACCTTTTCTCTGCCGCGCCAAGTCATGTCCTCGAGCATCTTCCAGGCCAGCCCAAATTTACCGGACATGCTGGACCATAACATCACGCCACCCACAACCAGGAGGAGGACTCCAATCCATAGACAAATGGAGAGAATCAGTTCGGGCCAAATTTCAACAGTTCCCTGTAGAGCTATAAACTGAGCGAGTCCGGTTCCAATTAGAACGAGGCCCCGGAAAGGAAAAGTGCGCCTTGAATTCTAAAGATTCCAAGACAAAAACACCATTCTCACGACGAGGCTTCATGCAGGGTGCTGGCGTTGGAGCCAGTGCTGTTGGTATCCTCGCAACCACCGAAGAAGCTCAAGCCCAGGCAAATGTTGCGGCCATGGGGCCTGCTGCCGTTCCGATCACGCTTACCGTGAACGGTAAGCCGATGAAGCTGAATGTTGAGCCCAGGGAAACGCTTCTCGATACGCTTCGCAACAAGCTGGACCATACCGGTGCCAAAAGGGTTTGCGATCGCGGCACCTGTGGTGCCTGCACAATGATTGTCGACAACAAAGTTCAGTACGGCTGCACCATTCTTGCGATTGACGCTCAGGGGAAGAAGATCGAGACTATTGAAAGTCTCACCGCCAACGGCAAGGTTCATCCGATTGTTCCGGCCTTTGTGAATAATGATGCCCAGCAATGCGGTTATTGCACTCCTGGATTCGTTATGGCCTCGAAGGGCTTTTTGGACAAGAATCCCAATCCGACCTATGACCAGGTGAAGGAAGGTCTGGGCGGCAACCTATGCCGTTGTGGCACCTATGTAGGAATTCGTAAGGCTGTGCTCGAAGCTGCGCAGGCGCTTCGTAGCGGCAAGTCAGTTAAAGGAGCCACCAATGCCTAATTATTCATGGCCCCCGATGGATCAACGCAAGGTGATCGGCAAACCGCATAGCCGTCTGGACGGTTTTGCCAAGTCCAGTGGCCGTGCCAAGTACCCGACCGACGTCAATCGTCAGGGGATGGTTTACGGAATTATTCTGACCTCGCCGCATGCGCACTGCAAAATCAAGAGCATCGACGCCAGTGAAGCCAAAAAGATGCCCGGGGTGACTGCGATTCGCGTTACTGCTCCGGCTGGAACTGAAATTCAATGGGCCGGTGCTGAGTTGGCCTGGGTTGCGGCCGATACCGAACCTCGCGCTCGTGATGCCGCGCGGGCGATCAAGGTTGACTACGAAGTACTGCCGCACTTTGTCTCGGAAGAGAAAAAAGCAAAGGCTGGCACACGTGCAAAGCCTGCAGGCGAGCAAACCACCGGTGATGTGGATGAGGCTATCAAGGCGGCTGACGCTGTGGCTGAAGGCTATTATGCGATCCCCGTCCTTACCCATTCCTGTCTTGAGCCGCACGGCCAGGTGATCGAGTGGAAGGGCGACAAGATGGAGTATTGGCCTTCAACGCAGGCCGTCTCAACCATTGCCGGCGATCTTGCACAACAACTGAAGATTCCTGCTTCGCAGATTCACGTCTCCATGGATTATATGGGTGGTGGATTTGGCTCGAAGTTCCCTTCTGACATTTGGGGCGCAGAATGCGCCAATCTATCCAAAGATTCCGGTGGCAAGGCCGTTAAGCTGTTTTTGGATCGCGCGAGTGAATTGACCATTGCCGGGGTTCGCCCTTCGGCCTACGCCAACATCAAGGTAGCTGGGAAGAAGGATGGAACCATCACTGCCTGGCAGAGCGAAAGCTGGGCAACAGGTGGTTTCACTGGTGGCGGTATGCCTCCGATTCCCTACATTTATACGGGGATTCCAAATCGGCGTTTGAACCATGCTGCCATTTCAACGAATACCGGCGGTGCCCGTGCGTGGCGTGCTCCGAATCACCAGCAAGCCTGCTTTCTGACTTTTGCTGCCCTCGAAGATTTTGCAGCCAAGATCCAGATGGATCCGGCCGAAGTACTGATCAAGAATATTGGCTTTACGGCTCGGGCCCCTCTTTATGAGCGCCAGATCCGCAAAGCCCAGGAAATGGCTGACTGGAAGAAACTGTGGCATCAGCGCGGCGACAGTGGCAAGAGCCACATCAAGCGTGGACTTGGAATCGCCATGTCAACCTGGGGTGGCGCCGGTCACCCGAGCGAATGCCGCATCAAGATCAATCCTGATGGCAGTGTCGAACTGGAACAGGGAACTCAGGACCTCGGCGTAGGTACTCGTACCGTTGTGGCCATGGTGGCTGCAGAATCGCTTGGGCTTACAGTGCCCGATATCAAGGTGAAGATTGGTGACAATGCTTATCCCGTGAGCGGTCCGTCGGGTGGTTCGACCACGGTTGGCGGCGTTTCGTCCTCTACTCGCAAGGCTGCAGTGAATGCCCTGGAAGAGCTGTTTGCCAAGGTTGCGCCGGCGCTCAATGCCGACCCGGCGAATCTCGAATCAGTTGGAGGCAAGATCCAGGTGAAGGGTGACCCAAGCAAGTCCATGACCTGGAAGGCTGCCTGCCAGAAGTTAGGTGTGAGTTCGATCTCAGCCACTGGCAAGAACGATCCGAAGAACCCGATGGGCTTGAATACCCAGGGTGCTGGTGGAGTTCAGATTGCTGATGTGAGTGTCGATGTCGAGACTGGTGTGGTGAAGATGAACAAGATGGTTGCGGTAGCCGATTGCGGGTTGGTAGTGAATCCCAAGACGGCCGAAAGCCAGGTTTATGGTGGCATCATCATGAATATTTGTGGCGCGCTGATGGAAGAGCGCGTTATGGATGAGACCCTTGGCCGTGTGATGAATGCGGACATGGAGTTTTACAAGCTGGCCGGCATCAAGGATATCGGCGAGATTGTAGTTCA
>JAPKYY010000958.1 GCA_026394095.1 Acidobacteriota bacterium
TGCCCCAGCTCATGGTCTTTACTCAAGCCGCATTGCGTATCGCGGTCTGTCTTCACTGGCCCAACTGGAACCTTGGATCAAATTGGCGCAATCGCTTTCTCAATCCTCCCTCCAGGCCCTCGTGAAGACTTTGCCCATGGATTGGCTGGGCTCGGATTTCGCCGCGAAGGTCCCCCAACTTTGCGATGCGCTAGTCAAACGAGCGATGCAACTTCCTCGTCTCCTCGAACTCACTTTAGAGTGTCTCGCCTCTCCCAGCTCACTCCGCGAAGTCTGATTGTGGAAAGTGTTTCAAATAAATCAATAATATTTTGAAATTTTTTACTCGATCAAACTACTACCTTATTTCGCAGCTAAGGCATAGTACTTACGGTACCGGTTTCCGGGTGCAAAAACCTCAGCTCGAGAGTTTTGAGTTTATAAGATGTTAACTGCCATATTTAAAATAATCCCAAATGATTCAACAACTTCCACAGTTCAACCGGCTCAGCTTCCTCTCTTTCCACCTACCCCAGATGCCGGCATCTGCTCAGACCAAACGAGCTCTCATAGCCTCCAGCACGAGAATTCTACATGGTCGTCACTTGTCGCTGCTATAGCGATGAAGCAGCCGGAGGCTGTCGAGGAACTCTACTCTCGATTTGGCCGGGGCATCAGACTCCTGATTGCTCGCCAACTCGGTCAGCAGGATCTGGACGACCACGTTCACGATGTCTTCCTCATTACGATTGACGCTATCCAGAATGGCGAACTCCGAAATCCTGATTGCCTCCCCGGCTTTATCAGAACAGTCACCAGAAGGAGAATTGCCAATCAAATATCAAAAGCTGTGTGGCAGAGGAATCGAGAAGTTGACTCCGATTCTGACATTCAGATCCCATCCACTCGGCAAAATCCAGAGGAGGTGGCAGTCGACTCAGAGTCCCTTCGCATTATGAAGGCCGTCTTGCTTGAGCTACATCCCAGAGACCGCGAAATTCTCTCCAGATTTTACCTGTCTGGTCAATCTGCTGCCTTGATTTGCCAGGAGATGACCCTCACCGAGGTTCAATTCCGTCTTCTCAAATCGAGAGCAAAGTCAAGATTCGCCGAATACGGCCGCAGGAAGCTCGCTCAACGCGCCAACAGCTTAAATTTTCAGAGACTTTGCCTTTCGGCCTGACACTATGGCATCAAGCGGACCGAGTGGTCCGTGAAATTCTCATGAACCCAAATTCCCCAGCAATTTTCGTCACCAACCCTCTGACTGAAGATTTGTGCCACTGCCTGGGAGCCGAAAAGTTGGATCAATACAGTAACGGCTCCATCACCTCGCCTCTTGAACTGAACGCGATCGAATCTCATCTCTTAATCTGCCCATCCTGCCAGTGCCAACTGGAAGCATCCGACCACTTCATATCTACCCTGCGGGAAGCTGAACCCACCTTGGGCCTCTCTGCGCCGCATGGTCTTGCAGGCCAGCCAATCATCTGGCCTGAACTTCATCGCTTGGCCAGCTACATGGCCGTGCTTTCGTTCGCAGCAACTTTCCTGATCGTAATTGCAATTCAACCCCTTCCCGATTCGAAGAGGGTGAGCCTGATCTCAACTCGCGCTGCATCCATCGATTTTCAAAATCCTGCCCAGCCGTTGTCGTTTGCCATAGATTCCCCTGATGCCATCACACAATTGCCGTATTCATTGCGACTCTTGTCCAGCGATGGCTTCGTGCTCAAAGCCACACCTGAAGGACAATCTGCAGTTTTGTCTCTTCCAGGAGGGCTCCCGCCGGGTCGATACTGGATTCAACTCGTTGTCTCCAAATCCAGTGATCCGATCCGTGAGTACAGCTTTCAAGTAAGAAGCCAATCACTCCGGCCTCTGTTAGCCGATCTCGTTCACAAATATTTTTAACTATTTTTTAGCCTCTAACTTATTGATTCGATTCAGTAAACATTTGCTGTAGCCATTGGCGCTGACATTCTGCCTGTTAGCGTAACTGCTGTAGGCGGGCTGGGCACTCCACTTGTGGGGTTGCCCGGCCCGCCATTTTATTTTCAGGAAAACAAACATGGCTACCCAACAGCAGATCATTGCCAATCGCGAGAATGCGCAAGCCTCAACCGGCCCAGTCACTCCCGCAGGCAAATTCACCGTCAGCAAAAATGCGATGCGCCACGGCCTTACCGCCACCTCCATCGATCAATTCCCCGCACACATCCAGGATCAATTCCTCGATTTCCGCGAAACCCTCGCCGCCGATTTCAACCCCGGCTCCACGCACGAAAATCTGCTCTTTGAGCAATATGCCTTTGCTCAATTTCTGCTCGTACGCGCCCAGGCAGTCCACGCCACAGCCCTTGAGCAAACCCTCGCAAACCCGGGCGACAACCACGCCTTCAACCAACTCAGCCGCGTCCAGCGCTACATCCGTGGGCTCGAACGCTCCGCTGTCCAGGCTCTCGCCCTGCTCCATCAGTCCTATGCCGACCGTTGCGCCGCTGTCGATGTGCAAGACCTCGTCACTCACACACACAATTCCCCGGTAGTCATTCCCGCAGCGGCACCCATGTCCCGCTTGCTGAACTCGGCCAATTTCCAAACCTCAACCAAAGACTCGGCCCTCCGCATTACCTATGTCGAACAGGGTCGCCTCAGCCGCGAATCGAGGCTCTCATGAACAAGACCGACATCACTCGCCGTCTCGCAAAATCCAGCCACAGCTCACGGGCCGAGGCTGAAGATTACCTCGATCAAGCTGTCTTGTCGATCCTCAAAGGCTGGAAACATGGCCTGCCTACAGTCTGGCCCGGCCTTGGTGTCTTTAGCCGCGATCACCCAAAGGAATCAAAACGAAAGGCCGCGAAATCGGAGGCTCTCTAATGCCCTTTTCACACTCTCGATTTGATCAGCAACAAGTCGCCCA
This sequence comes from Acidobacteriota bacterium, assembly GCA_026394095.1. Taxonomy (GTDB): domain Bacteria; phylum Acidobacteriota; class Terriglobia; order Bryobacterales; family Bryobacteraceae; genus Bryobacter. Next base: position 2,906 of record JAPKYY010000958.1, read on the forward strand.
GATCATCCTGGACTCCCTAAAAAAAGGAAAACCCGTTGAGATAGAAGGCTTTGGAACCTTCCAGCCACAAAAGGACGGAGGTTTCCACTTCGTTGCACTCGACGCCCCACGTGTCTAATCCGTGGATGGATCGCAAGAATCTCAAAGCCGGTCAAAATTGGCCCCGCCTCATCGAGGCGGCTATTGAAGCCAGCGATTTCTTCATAGGCTGCATGTCGAAAAACTCAGTTCGCAAACGCGGTGGTTTCCAATCCGAAATCCGCTATGCTCTCGACATTGCCCTAAGGCTCCCGCTCGAAGACACCTTCATTATCCCGATCCGTTTAGACGATTGCCGTCTGCCCGCACGCATCGTGCGCGAGCTACAGTACATCGATTTTTTCCCCGACTGGGAAGAAGGCCTTCAACACCTCACACATGCCATCCAGCACCAGTGGGTCAAACGTCAGCCTTAATGCTATTTGCCTGTTCCCAACTTTTTCTTGATCTCAGCTACCCGCTTATCCTCAGGTGCCAGCTCCAGAAATTTGGTCCAGGCTTCGCGTTTTCCCTTTTGGTTTCCGGCCCTCTCATGCGCCCTGCCCAGTTCGTAAAATCCTTCCGGGTTGGTCGGGTCCCACAGCGTGGCTTCGAGAAATCTTCCCGATGCCGCGCGAAAGCTTCCCTTCTTCATGTAGTAATGCCCAATCTTGATTTCAGACAATGCCTGGATCGGATTGAACTCATACTCTTTTTTTTCTTTAACCAGGGTCTCGTCTTCTTCAGGCGGGTCCACCGTCGGCGGAGGCTTCACCTGCCCCAGTCCGGTGCCAGCAAAAATACAAAACAAAGCCAACAAGAATCGACATGCCACAATTAAATTGTAGTCCTCCTATGAATTGGCTAGACACTCTCAAGGAAAAGGTCACCCAATTCCCAACCGGCCCCGGCGTCTACCTCTGGCGTGATGCCACCCAAACCGTCATCTATGTCGGCAAGGCCAAAAACCTCCGCGCCCGCGTCCGCAGCTACTTCAACGACGACCGTCTAAACGAAGCCAAAAACGGCACGATGGTCCTCGAAGCCCGCGATATCACCTACATCCTCGTCGACAACGAGAAAGAAGCTCTTGGCCTTGAAAACAACCTCATCAAGCAGCACAAGCCCCGCTTCAACGTTCTCCTCCGAGACGACAAAACCTATCCTTACATCAAGCTCACCAACGAAAAGTTCCCCCGCGTCTACGTTACACGGCGCATACGCAAAGACGGCACCTACTACGGCCCCTACTTCCCCGGCAACCTCGCCTATCGCCTCGTCAACTTCATCCATCGCAACTTCAAAATCCCCAGTTGCAAAGTAGACTTCAATCGTACCCACACCCACGCCTGTCTCGAATACCACATCAATCGCTGCCACGGCCCCTGCGTAGACGG
>JAPKYY010000988.1 GCA_026394095.1 Acidobacteriota bacterium
AGCGGCCTTTGAGTATCGCTCCCGAGTTTGAATCACGGTTGTCGACTCTCGAAGCACTTCTAAAGCGTTCTGAAAGTTCTGAAACCAGCCACCAGCAAATCCTTGACGGCCTCGTTGCCAGAGTGCACGCCATCGATCAGAAAATCGAGGTTCTTCGCAGTGATCTGCGAAACCTCGACTTGAGCGGGGCTCGCATCAGCGAGCAAGTCAACAGCTTCGACCAGATCTTCGCTTCTCTTGGTCGAGATGCCCACAAACTCAGCCATACCGTGGACGCTTTAGCTGCCGAATTTCGAAAGTCTCAGGCCCAGATGGCAGACACCGGGGCCTTGCAAGACCGGCTCACACGTTTAGAATCCGGGATGGTTCGGGCCATTGATCTCCTCCAGTCGCCAGATCATGGGCTGGCTGATCTTTCACAAATGCGCGATCGATTCTCAGAAATAGAAGCGGGTATGGAACGTGTCTTGAAAGCTGTCGCGCACCTGGAGAGTCCTCTGGAAGAGGCAGAGATGCTAGCTGAGCGGGAAGCCACTGCCAGGGTGCTGGCTAGTCTCACAAAGTTGGTAGAGGGCATGAAGTCGTCTGACCGGCGGCAGGTTGGTTTAGGAGATTCGCGTTTATGATCGATGGCTCAATTCATGGTTTGGTCGAAAGTCCAGAACTACAGTCAATTACCACCAGAGCACTGGCACACCTGGAGGCCAATTCCGCCGTCCATCTCTCCGGTCTGATCGCCAGTGGCAAAACCGTCGTCGCGCTTCATCTGGCTGCCTCTCTCGGCCGCCCGGTGATTTTGATGCAAGGCGATGCCCGCTTTGGCCGAGCCGAAATCCTTGGTAGAGAGGCTGCCAGCCGTCGCCCTCAGGATACCGACCAGTACATTCATTCGATTCTCAGGATGGACGAGATGGTCAGACCCATCGGAGAAGAAGACCGCCTGGCCGCTGCCTGCCAACAGGGCCATACTCTGGTCTATGACGACTTCACCAGATCCAGCCCCGAAGCCAACAGTCTTCTCAATAGCGTTCTGGGCGAAGGCATCCTTCACCTCTCGAATCGAGGCAGAGCCGGCCAGCCCTATCTGCGAGTGCATCCAGATTTCCATTTGATTCTCACGTCAAACCCTCATGAGTCAACCACGAGTCATTGTCATAGTGCGCTAATGGATCGTCTGGTTACGCTGCGGCTGGACTCTTACTCACTTCAGACCGAGATCGCAATCGTCTCCGCAAAGTCGGGGTTAGGGCTTGAGGACGTCCGGGGCGTAGTTGACCTTGTGCGAATGCTCCGCGTTGTCAGCGAACACGGCGATCAACCCAGCATTCGTGCCTCCATTGCCATTGCGAAGGTGCTGGCTCAACTGGGTGCCAGGGCCCGCCATGATGATGATACTTTCCGCTGGATTTGCCGCGATGTCTTGGGAGACAGTATCTCGAGGCTGGCTGCATCCGAAGAAGGGCTGCCGGTGAGCGTTATGGATGAAATCCTCGGGCGCTTGTGTCAGGAGTCGTCAGACTTTAGTGCTGTGATGGCTTGAAACGCCAGGACGGCGACCAGAACTGCAACGCAGCAATCATGGCCAGCCCTACCGCTGCCAAACCCAGGCCGAGGCGGAATCCGGATGGCGAATACTTCCACTCCACCCTGTGGCTTCCTTTCGGCACAACAACACCCCGCAAGGCATGAAAGACGGTGACCTTCTCCGCACTTTGGCCATCAACCGTTACGCTCCAGCCCGGATCGTCAGAATCAGCCAGAATGAGCAAAGACTTGCAGTTGGCCTGTGCATGAATCTGAACCTGGCCTGGATCATGCCTCAAGAGCATAGCCGCCCCAGCCGGACAAGATTCGAGCCCCGCAACCGCAGCTTGAGTCAATGTCGTTTGGCCTAGGTCAAGCGTGTCCGTTTCTAGCAAAGTGGCCAGTTCCTGGGGATTGCGGTACGCAAGCGTGGCGCTGGAAAGCCAGGTGCGCGGCAGTGGCGGTTTCGGGTACTCCCACACCTTGATTCCTCCCTCGCCCTCAAACAACTGCTTCGATCCTTCTACCCGTGCCGTCGGCCCCACGTGATAGCCGATCCCAACCAGTGGCAGCGTGTGGGGAGCGAACCAGTCCACCTCAGAATGAATTTTCGTCAGGCTGGCCAGATAGCCGCCCATCACTTCGATCCCGTGCCAGTCCCCAAAATTGAACTTGATCGCCTGATCATCCACCGTAACCCGCACCGGCCCCGGCCTGGTGGCCAGAAACTCGCGGACATCCTGATGGTGCGACATCGGCTCAAGCAGGTTCTGAACATTCTTGTCGTGCCGGTTGCCCATGTCGAAGTAAGTCATATTCGACGCCTCGATCATTACCGCAGCCAGCACCAGAACACTGAAGTGCCGATGTGTGATCTTCCCGTTCTGCAGCGCAAAATAAGCAAAGCCAATCAGGAGGCTGACCAGGGCAACACCAAACCAGCGTTGTTCGAGTTGTGACTGATTGGCCGGGATCAGCTTGGCAACGCTGAAGAGCCCAATCATTGCCCCAGCGAAGATCCAGTGCAGTTGGGCCATCGACTTGTGTGTGTGTGTCAGGCGAAGCGATTCAAAGCCAAGCGCTGCGAGCACTGAAAACGAGAGTGTGAAAATCGCTGCAGCCATCGAAGGGCTGCGTGCTTTCTCGATCATGGGCACCAGGCTATAGAGAAGAGGCTCCAGGCCGCCGAATCTCCCGAGCGAGTAAAGCACGGCTGCGATTCCAAGGCCCAGAAAGAGTCGAACCACCCCGCGCTCCCACTGTTTGCGAATCGCCCAGATCGCCAGCACCAGCGCTGTAGATCCCAGAAAAAGGCTGGTATGGGTCTCGGCGCCCGGCAGAAGGATCGAAAGCAGCGAGGCCGGGATACTCGCGTATTGCTCATGCACGAAGTAGGCTACCTTGTCCTGCCACCCAACCGGATTCTCCATACCAACCCAGCGAATCGCCAGCTTCCCGTAGGCCAGGCCGGGCAAAAGTTGTGGTGCTGAAATCATTCCTGCGATTGCAAAACTCAAAATGGCCGGGTAGATGCGAAAGGTAATGGCTGTAGCAAGTACGCTCAGACTGACAAAGATCGGAAGCTGATGGTGTCCGCTGAGCCAGGCGAGGCCGAGGAAGAAACCAGCCCAGGAGGCTTCGCGCCACGGCCGATCACTTGACCTTGTTTTCAGCAGGAATAGGAAAACCAGCGGGGCCCAGATCAGTCCGCTGATCATCTGTGGCCAGTCGTTAGAGCCGAGAAAGCCGAAGAGCCCAAAACAGAGGCCGCCAAAAACCGCCGGAATCCTACCCGTGCCTAGCGAGCGAACCAGCCAATAAAGGTTCAACGCACCGATGAAGTGCAGCAGGAAGAACCACCAGTGCAGCACTCCCTGCCGGATCCAGCCCCGGCGAAGAGGTGCTGAAAAAAGCAGCCAGTTCAACGGATTCATGACACCGGGTTGGCCCTGGCCCAGCAGGTTCTGGCCGCCCCATTCATAGGGGCTCCAAAGCGGGATTCGTCCCGCATGCCATTCTCCAGCCTGAAACTGCAGCCAGGGCATCACCTGGCTGGTCAAATCGTAGCCGTTGAGCCAGGAATATTGGTCCGTCAGGAGGATGCGCCAGTAGGCAAGCACCATCAATCCAAAAAGCAGGGCGGGGCCCGCAATGCGGTTGGCTAGAGCCACGAGTGGTTGAAAAGCACCAGTCAAGGACGCTGGTTCGGGGCGGGAATCCGTCACAAAAGCTAGTATCTCCAACGAGTTAGCTCTTTGGCAAAGGAAATGTAAGGACAAATGGCGAAAGGTTGACGTTATGAGACGCTTACTATTCACGCTTGGTACCTTGGTCGGATCTTTGATCCCGGCATTTGCGCAGCAGGATGAAGATGCCTCGCGCGGTGTGGCACGGGTGAGTGTGGTCGCCGGAGATGTCTCTGTGCGACGGTGGGATAGTGGAGATAATGTTGCCGCGACGATCAATGCGCCGCTGGTAGCTCA
>JAPKYY010000923.1 GCA_026394095.1 Acidobacteriota bacterium
CCCCCGGCTGGTCCCGGCAAATCTTTCGAGCAAACTCCGAGCCTCCAGCCTCACCTTCCGGGGCGATGGCAGTATAAAGTTGGCTCCGCCAAAGAAACGGTGAAAGTCACTCCTCGACCCATTACGCATCTCTTCATCGGCGAAATAGTAGCCCCCAATCAGACTCATCTTTGGCTGGACACGGTAAGACACGATGCCACCTCCACGAGACTGAAAATAATCCCCGAAGTTGTCGTTCGTCCTCACCCGCGAATGAAACTGCAGCATCAGCCTCTCACCCAAAGGCAAGTTCGCATTCACGACATGCAAGCCACCCCAATCCTGCGCCCCGCAAGCAAGCGGCAGAAGGAGCGCAATCCAGCGCATTCCGTAATGTTACAAAATGGTTACAGTCCGGTCAACGCGCTTTTTTCACAGGAACCACCCGCCGAATCTCCTCAATCAACTCAACCGTGCTCTCAGTCCGAAACACAATCTTCCGGGACGCATCCAGCAGCAGATACGTCGGATACAAACCCACCCGCGTCCGGTAATCAAACAACACCCCCGGCTCGGTGGACTGCACATCCGGCCACAACACCTCAAACTGCGCCAGCACTCGTGACGCCGCTCCCGCATCCTCATCCCCATTCACTCCCAGCACTTTCACGTCATGCGTCTCGGCAATCGCTTTCAACTGCGGAAAAGCCCCAATACAGGGCCCACACCACGAAGCCCAAAAATCGATCAGCGTATAAGAACTCCCATGCCCGCTCAGCCGGCGCGTCTCCTTCAACCGGTCCACATAAGCAAAATCCGTAAACACCTCCCCCTCTACAAACTTTGGCCCCAAAGCCGCCTCTCGCATCAAGAGCACTTGCCGCTTCCAGTCCACCCGGTCCAACACAAACGCCCGCCCATCCCATTCAAAAGCTCCACCCCGAACTCGCGCATACTCCGCCGGCGAATTCACATCCACCTTCCCGTCACCATTTGTATCCACCCCAACCGGCCCCTTCAAGTCCACATCAAAGAGCGCCAGTCTCCCCCCACATCGAGCCGCCGCATACACTCCACTAGTCTTTTGAATCGATACCTTGGCACTGCCATAGCCCATCGAGGCCCGATAGATCCGAAACCCAACAGGCTTAGTATCCACTGTTGCCACACCCTCAACTCCAAGAATCCCCATCGGCTTGAGCAGCACCACCTGTGTCCCAACCTTCAACCCCACAGCCCCATCTGCCAGCCGTCGACTCAATTCGACACCAGCCCCACCCCAAGACTCAAACCCCTTCGACGCAGCCTTCTTCGACAGCTCAACAGGCCGGTACTCCGGCACCGGTGGCAGCCGCAACTCAGCCTCAAGCGGGCACTCCATCACCTGCGCAAAAAGCATTAGGGTCAACACAACCATGGCCCATTTTTGCAGAACTCCACAACCTGCCTTCAACTTGTCATAAGATTGTGATAGATTATTTCAGATTTCAGGGACTTCCACGATGACTAAACTGACCAAAATTCTATTTCTCCCGCTTCTCCTGCTGGCCTCGCTGCCAGGCTTCTCGCAACAGGGTCGCGGCACCATCCTCGGCACCGTCACCGACGGCAGCGGCGCAGCCATTGCAGGCGCAAAAATCCGCGTCTTCAACACCGCAACCAACGCAGGCATCGAAACCACTTCAACCACCGACGGCCTCTATCAGGCCCCCAATCTCGCCGTCGGCGATTACACCGTTACTGTTGAGAAAACCGGCTTCCGCAAAGTCGTCCGCTCCGGCCTGCAACTCCAGGTCGACCAGCGCGCTCAAGTCGACATCCAGCTCGAAGTAGGCCAGGTCACAGAGTCCATCGAAGTCAAAAGCGAAGCGATTCTGATCGACACCTCAAACACCTCCATCGGTAAAGTCGTCGATCAGAAGCGCGTCAGCGAGCTTCCCCTCAACGGCCGCAACGCCCTGGCGCTCACCCTTCTTACTCCCAGCGTCAAATCCAACGCCGGCTCCACCTCCTCAGGCTTTGCCGATCGCGGCATCCAGCTCTCCTCCATCTCGATCAACGGCGGCCCCAACGCAATGAACGGCCAGCTCCTCGACGGCGGCAACAACATCCAGAGCTACATCGGCGAAGTCGCCATCAACCCTGGCGTCGATTCCGTAGAAGAGTTCAAGGTTCAATCCGGTGGCATGTCCGCCGAATACGGCTTCACCGCCGGCGGCGTCATCAACATGGTTACCCGCTCAGGCACCAACAAACTCCACGGCAGCGTCTACGAATTCTTCCGCAACGACGCCCTCGACGCCCGCAACACCTACGCCGCCTTCAAGCCGCCCTTCCGCTATAACCAGTTTGGTGCCAGCGCCGGCGGCCCCGTCATCAAAGACCGCACCTTCTTCTTCGGCAACTGGGAAGAATACCGCTATCGCCGCTCGCGCCCCGTCATCGCCAGCTTCCCCACCCTCGGCCAGCGCACCGGCAACTTCAGCGACCTCTTCAACGCCAACGGCACTCCCATCCCGATCTATGACCCCTTCACCACGCAGGGCTCCGGCACCGGCGTCACCCGTTCCATCTACCCGGGCAACATCATCCCTGCCTCGCAGATCGACCCCGTAGCCAAGGCCATCAACGAGTTTTATCCTCTGCCCAACCGCGCACCGACAGATCGCTTCACCAACGCCAATAACTTCATTGGCAACGCCAGCGAAATCCAGCAGATGCGGCAGTACACCATGAAGGCCGATCATAAGTTCACCAGCAACAACTCCATGTTTGGCCGCTACTCGTTCTTTAACCACAAGACCGACAACGGCGGCGGCGGCGCAGCCGTTTATCCCAACGAAGTCGTAGGCAAGCGTGACGACAATCTCAAGAACTGGAACGTCGTCCTCAGCGACACCCACGTCGTCTCACCCACCATCGTCAACGAACTCCGCGTCGGCGCAACCCGCGGCTACTTCCCCTTCGTTGTCCGCAGCTTCGGCGGTGGCTGGCCCCAGAAGCTCGGCCTTCCTTCCATCGTTCCGGCCGACACCTTCCCTGCTATCGGCAACGGTCTCCTCGGCTTCAACACCGGTACCGCCGGCCTCCGTGGCAGCCTCAACTGGCAGTTCCTAGATCAGGTCAATATCGTACGCGGCAAGCACTCCATGAAGATTGGCTTCGACCTGCGCCTCCTTCAGGGCCACAACCTCCAGCGCTCTTCCCCCTCGGGCAACTACAGCTTCGCCGCTGGCCTCACCGGCAACCCGATCGCACCCGCCGGTACCGGTAGCTCTTACGCCACTTACCTGCTCGGCGCAGTCAGCGGTGCCAGCGTCACCACCCACCTCGGCGAATCCCAGGTCACCCACTCCATCAGCGGATACTTCCAGGACGACTGGAAGATCACCCGCCGCCTCACCCTCAACCTTGGCCTTCGCTACGACTTCCAGTCTCAGGCAGTAGAACGCAACAACGGCGCAACCAACTTCGACCCCACCTGCAAACTCCCCAACGGCCTTCTCGGCTGCACAGTCTTTGCGGGCGTCGACGGGCAGCCCCGCAACTGGCGTGGTGAAGACTACAGCAACTGGGGCCCCCGCCTCGGATTTGCCTACGACGTTTTCGGCAACACCAAAACGATCCTCCGCGCCGGCTACGGCATGATGTACCCCTCGCAGATGTGGCGTGAAAATTACGGCAACGCCAACGGCTTTGCCCAAACCAACACCACCTATCCTCAGTCCAACCCCAACCTGCCAGCCTTCCTGCTGCGACAGGGCTTCCCCTCGGCACCCATCCAGCCCCAGGGCCGCGCACTCGGCGCAGCAGCCTTCCTCGGCCAGGGTGTCGCCTACGACGAAAAGAATGGCAACATTCCCCGCATCCAGCAGTTCACCCTCAGCCTCCAACAGCAGGTCTGGAACAACTGGCTCTTTGAAGCCTCTTATGCCGGCAACCTCGGTCGCGGCCTCACTGCGGGCAGCTACGATCTCAATCAGCTCGACCCGCAATATCTGTCACTCGGTCAGGCATTGACCCAACAGGTACCCAACCCCTACGCAGGGCAGGTTCCCGGAGCTCTCGGCAGCGCAACGATCACTCGTGAGCAGTCTCTCCGGCCCTTCCCCTACTTCACGGGTGTCACCGTGCGCAATCCGCGCCTCGGCAGCTACAACTCACACCTCCTGCTCCTCAGCGCTGAGAAGCGTCTCTCCAAAGGCCTCGTCTTCCTCGTCTCCTTCACCGGCGGCAAGGTCATCTCAGACAGCCTTCAGACTCCCGTCAACTTCGGCCCCATCGAACAGGCTTCTGTAACGGGCTATCAGAACGGCAAGTTCAATCGCGCCGCAGAGCGTAGCGTCGATCCTAGCGACGTCTCCAAGCGCGCCACCATCAGCGCCGTCTACGAACTACCCTTCGGCAAAGGCAACAGCGTCATGAACCGCATCATCGGCGGCTGGCAGGTAAACACCATTGGCATCATGCAGACCGGCCTTCCCCTGCTGATCGGTGGCGCCAACAACCAGCGCGCCACCCGTCCCGATTCCACCGGCAAATCCGCCCAGCTCGACAACCCAACGGCAGAGCGCTGGTTCGACACAACCCAGTTCGTCAACCCTGCTCCCTTCACCTTTGGCAATCTCGGCCGCGTACTTCCCAACGTCCGCACCCCCGGCACTGTCAATTGGGACTTGTCCTTCATCAAGAACACCAGGTTCACCGATCGCTTCAACGTCCAGTTCCGCACTGAGATGTTCAACTTCATGAACCACGTCAATCTCAACGCCCCAAACACCAGCTTCTCGCCCGGGCCAACTGGCTTCAACCAGTCCGGTTCCTTCGGCGTAATCACATCAGCCCGCGACGCTCGCACCATTCAGTTGTCGCTTAAACTGATGTTTTAGTGTTGGTTGCTGCAACTAAATCGTCAATCCTGAAAAACTTGGCCGATCTTGGCGTCAGGCAGGGAGACACCGTAATGGTGCACTCCAGCCTCCGCCAGATCGGCCCTGTCATTGGTGGCGCAGCCACAATCATCAACGCCCTCCTCGAATCCATTGGTCACGAAGGCACCCTCGTCGCCTACGTCGACTTTGAACCCTTCTTCGAAGAAGGCGACGACGAGATCCCGGTTTTCAATAAACTTACGGCCTCAGCCGCACGAGATCACGGCGTCCTGCACGAGATGATCCGCACCTGGCCCGGCTCACTCCGCAGCAACCACCCCGGCGCAGGCATCTCCGCCATCGGTGCCAAAGCCGCATGGCTCACAGAGCACCCACCCCGGCGCAGGCATCTCTGCCATCGGCGCCAAAGCCGCATGGCTCACAGAGCACCACCCCTTCCAATACGGCTACGGCCCCGGCACACCCTTTGAAAAGCTGGTCGAAGTCTATGCGAAAATCCTCATGCTGGGAGCACCGCTCGACACCATCACCCTCCTCCACTACGCCGAGCACCTGGCGGACATCCCTGAAAAACAAATCGTTCAGTACCGGCACCTCATGCCCACAGAAACAGGCCCGCAATGGATCGACTTTGAAGAGTTCGACACCAGCGAACCCGTCAACTCGCAACTCCCGGAAAACGTCTTCGAGCAAATTGCCGAGTCCTTTCTCAAAAGTGGACAGGGAACAAAGACTTCTTTCGGACAGACTTCTGCATTCCTCTTGGAAAGCAATGAATTGATTCCCTTCGCAAAGCAGTGGCTTGAAGACTATTTCCCAGGCTAAGTTTCGTATATGCTGAAAATATACAGAAGGAGTATAGTCTGGGTCCGCTGAGCGAATGTGAAGGATTCGAGTGGGATGAATTTAACCTTTCCAAGAACTGGGTCCTCCATCGAGTATCAAATTCTGAGGCCGAAGATGTTTTCTTTCGCGAGCCACTTTTGATTTATCCGGATCGGAAGCACTCCCAACAAGAAAGCCGCTACTTCGCCCTAGGAACGACAAGAGCGGGAAGGCATCTCTTTGTCGCCTTTACGATAAGGCGGAAATTCATTCGGGTCATCTCTGCAAGGGACATGACAAGGAAAGAAAGCGTGATCTATGAACACAGCGAAAAAGCGAATTCCTAAGTTCAAGGGCGAAAAAGAAGAACAACTCTTCTGGGCAAAAGCCGATTCCACCGATTACATTGACTGGTCTCAGGCAAAGCCTGTAAAGCTTCCCAATCTCAAACCAACTTTAAAGACTATCTCGCTCCGCTTACCTGCTGTAGTAATCGAGGACTTGAAGATTCTCGCCAATCGGCAGGACGTTCCTTATCAATCCTTGCTCAAACTTTACTTGACCGAAAGAATCGCACAGGAACGAACTCCGACAGGAAGCAAGTCTGGTAGATAATCACATCTATGAGCCAGCCATCCCTCACCATCGGTATCGAAGAGGAATACCAAACCATCGACCCGGTAACTCGGGACCTGCGCTCGCACATCAGCGCCGAAATCATTGGTAAAGGCCAACGCATCCTCGCAGAACGCGTCAAGCCGGAAATGCACCAGAGTGTTGTCGAAGTCGGCACCGGCATCTGCCGCAACATGAAGGAAGCCCGCGCCGACCTGCATGAGCTCCGCACCGGCATCATCAACCTCGCCAAGCAGAACGGCCTCCGCATCGCCGCCGCCTCCACCCATCCCTTCGCCGATTGGCGCAAGCAAGAGATCTACCCCGACGAGCGCTACGCCACCATTGTCGAAGACATGCAGTCGGTCGCCCGCTCCAACCTGATCTTTGGCCTCCACGTCCACATCGGCGTAGAAGACCGCGAAGCCGCCATTCAGATCATGAATGCAGCCCGATACTTTGTTCCCCACATCCTCGGCCTCACCAGCAACTCCCCCTTCTGGCTGGGCCTCGAAACCGGCCTCAAGAGCTACCGCTGCAAAGTCTTCGACAAGTTCCCGCGCACCAACATTCCCGATTACTTCCCAAGCTGGGGCGAGTACACCAACTTCGTCAACCTCCTGATCAAAACCAACTGCATCGACAGCGCGAAGAAGATCTGGTGGGATATCCGCCCGCATCCCCATTTCCCGACGCTCGAGTTCCGCATCATGGATCTCCCCATGCGCATGGATGAAACCCTCGCCGTCACCGC
>JAPKYY010000483.1 GCA_026394095.1 Acidobacteriota bacterium
ACTGTATCTGCGAACCGTGCTCACACGTAACGCCGATCATCCTGTTAATCACATTGCACAAATGCTGCCATGGAAACTTGGGCTGCCTTCTACTTCTACCGCCGAATAGCAGACTTAAGCGCCGATGTGTCCACATAAGACTTGATGTGGATACGCAGACCCTAAACACATCCATTGCGTAGCGGTCAATGCGGTCAGAACCGGACGCTTACGTAGCAACAGGCCGAAGCGGCGGAGCCTGTGGAGGGAAGGGCACGAACCAAGGAGAACATCAGGCAAGACTGCACGCCTCCGGCTCAGGACGGGAAGGGTGTGTCACAAGGATTGCCGGGTGTGCGCAAAGTAGCGACAGCGCTTTGACGCCAACTATCCAAGGTAGGAGCCGTATGCGGTAGTGCCGCTCGTACGGATCTGTGCGGGGGGTGATTAGTAATAGTCGTCCCTACCGCCACCCTTTCCATCACGCTACGCAATATGCTTTCTTCATACTTGACAGTGTTGAGGCAAATGTTTTGGAAACGGCGCCATTTGCCTGCACGAATCGAAATTCTTCAACCCTCGCTATTCCTTTTTGCAGTTCTTTCCCGACTCCCACGATTATTGCCCTGCGAATGCCGCCACACCTAGGCTCATAAATGGCATTCACATTCTTTAACACCATACTGGCGTGGCCCTCCAATGTCGATTTGATAAGAACCGAATTTGTCATGTCCAATGAAACCAGGACAAAAAGCACTCGTTCATCCTCAAAGTAATACGGGAACGAATAATTTGAATATGGTGCTTTGAGATCACTTGGAATCCTTATTCTAATCAGTCTTTCATCATTGGATGCTAAATCTATTAGAACAACACTCCGATTGAAAGGATCGATCGAGTTCTCACGAATCCCAACAACATATTGCTTCATCGAACTCAATGACGCAAACACAAAATCATGGGTGGCGGTGATTTTTCGAAGGTCACCTCCGGCTTCTGCACCTAAGAAGATGTCGTGGTCCTTGAGAACCACTTGAGCAAAGACAAATAAGATCAATGTGAGAAATGAAGTCATACTATTTGATGTAATTGTTCAACTTGAGACAATCGAGCCTAATATTGACACCTCTTAAGACGTCTTGAACATTCGTGCCATATTTGGAGTTTCCTCTGTCCCAACCACCTCCACTTCCTCCGCCTGCAATCTGCTGAAATGTTATGGCAATTGAACTACCTCTTGCAATCTGATCTGCATAGATATAGCCCGCAGATGGCCGATCAGTGCTAATGCCATTGCGATCCACATAACCAGTCATAAACATTGGCGAGAAAAACCCTGAGGTTAAAGACTGCTCAAAAGAAGCGAAGCAAGCCCACCTAGCGTCCGATCCAGCCTTGCAGGTCGATTGCTCAATCCAGTTTCCGCCTGTGCGGGCATTTAGATATGTTCCATTACTGCCTATCTTTGGCGAAGTGCCCCATCCTGATTCAGATATGGCCCAAGACAATACCGTGCCTGCGCTCATGCTCGTATTGAATAGTTGTGATACGATTTCAGCGACCTTTTCAGCTGCCTCATAGTTGGCAACGAGAAATGAAAGGTTATCAGTTTCTGACTTTGAATCTCCAGGGTTGCAATCCCCATAGAGTCCCTTCTTCGTCGGAGCCGGGGCAGGCGGCAGCGGTGGAGGCGAGCCGTCAGTTAGATCTGGTTCTGTGGTAAAGCACTGCTCGTCGCCATTAGGATGATACTCCGGCACGCAGTAGTAAAGACCCCTTGGATCTAAACGATTGATTGGATCAGAGTCAACATAAGCATAGCCATTCAACAGCCCCCCAGCTTTCAAGACTTTGATTTGCGCTAAATCAACACTTGTAAACCGCCCCACCCCACTCGCATACCACCGCTGATCGGCATAATCCAGCCCACTCTTCTCATCCCGCGTATAAGTAGCAAAGCCCTCCCGGTCATCCCCGGCAGTGGAAGGTTTCGACTCCCCATACGGATAGTAATTCGACCCATTCCCCTTACTCTGCAACCGGTCCGCCGTAAAGTCGCTCACCAGTCCATTGTTGGAATTCGTAACGCTAAGTAGCCGCTTCCCAACCAATCGGCCTCCATAATACACATTCTCTTCACTAGCCGACACCGCAAAATACTGCAAGTTCTGCGAAAAGCGCAAACAATATGACCCCATCTTCTGCCCGCCCGGCGAGTAGAAAATCACCTGCTCCTCAACCCCCTCGCCATACCCAACCCAATACCCCATCCCATCATTGTCGCGGCTCGCATAACAAGCCGACCGCCCCGCACTCCGCCACACCCGCCGGTTATCCGGCGCATAGCGGTACTGCTCTGCCCCATCCGGATGCGACACCCCAGAAACACGGTTCGACAGATCATAATCAAGCGTCATCGACCCACTGCCCTTCGGCATCTGTGTCATGTTGCCATTGGAGTCATAAGCGTACCCGGCACTC
>JAPKYY010000404.1 GCA_026394095.1 Acidobacteriota bacterium
ACTCTACTTTCTGGCTTATCGGATATTGGGGAGGAATCTTAGACAATTTCGTTAGGATTTTGGAGATAGTTCGTCGGATTGCCATTCCGACAATCCGCGGCTACCCAATATTTGCGCGACCTGGTTGAGATCTTCGAACGGGAACGCGGGCACTGGCTCTTCGACAGCTTTCGCGAAAACAATTTGGAAGGCATGGGTTCTGAACTCGTCACCATGCCACCGCCGGAACGGTATTGGCCACTCTCAGACAAGGGTGGCCTTGAGAAACGCTACGCCGGGCTGTATGCAAGCCGCAAAGCAAACCCCTTGTGGCGCCGGCTCTAGCGTTGAACGGGCAAGTATAGCGTCTGGGCGATCGGCTGATTGTTCTGCGTAATCTCCATCAGAAGGTCGCCGCTGGGAGCATCTGGCGGCACTACGATGTTGAATTGATAAAGCCCGACAAAAGGCGGCACAACTCCTCCAAAGAGCACCTCAGCATCAATGCCACCAATCTTCACCGTGACGGGAAATTGCAAACGCCCAAGCGCGCTGGGAATTGCTCCGGCAATCGCAATGCTGAAAGGCGACATGTCGCCAAAGCCACTGCCGAAAAGAACCAGAGTTTCGCCGGGCCGGGCCGGTGCAGCAGCAATACCGGGAATCGTTCCGTTGCTGACAATCGTGCCTGTATTGCCTTTACTCGCGTAAACAAACTGCTTTCCATTTACCTTGAAGGCAGCCGGGGCAAGCATGCCGCCATAAACCCGGCGAATGGCAAAAGGAATGGCAGCTGTCGTCTGGCCCTTCGAGGTAAGAACAACAGAAAGATTCTGATTCAGCGCAACAGTAGCCGGCACCTGCACGTTGACCTGTGTGGGGCTGACGTAGGAAATAAAGGCGCGCTGGCCACCCACCGTCACCGAGACGCCAGCAAGTGAAGTAGGGGCAGTCGAGTTGGTAAAGGAATCACTCCAATCCACCGTCGAGTCAGCCAGATTCGTGCCAAAAAGCTCGAGGTAAGAACCTGGGGCTGCAATATTGAAGCCACCAAATGCACCGGCCGTTTGAACACCTCCATCGCTCAGCGTTGGGGGCGGGCCAGTCTGAATTTGTGTGACTGAAGTGACGACAAGCAGGTTTGAAGCTTGCAATGTACCGTTGTAATTTTGCAAAGGGATTTCGTTGAAAGGCGATGCCAGAGGGCTGGGACTTGGCACCGGCACAGCAGCAAGGCGATCCATAACGGCAAGGCTCGCATTATCAACAATGCGTCCAAAAACAGTGAATCCGCCGTTCTGACCATTCAGAATCGCCGCATTGTTGTTGGACAGATTAAAGAACCATTGATTGGTCGCGCTATTGGGATCGTCGCCCAGTTTTGCCATCGCAATCGTGCCACGGATATTCGACTCACGATACTCATTAATCACCGGCGGGTCTGCCGCGATGGCTGGCAGGTTGGGAAGCGCAGCCGAGAAGCCGCCACCCTGAATGATGAAGCCTGAAACAGAACGATGGAAGACCGAATTGTCATAGGCCTTCTTGTTCATGTACTTGAGGAAGTTCTCGACAGTCTTGGGTGCCGAACCAGGCAAGAGGAGATCATCAATATCACCGAGCGTGGTCTTGAATCGAACGGTGGGTGCCGTCGTGGTCTGAGCAAAAACGGTCGCAAATGCGAACAAAAGGAGAAGAGAAGAACGAAGAATCATGAAGCTATTTGGAGTCTAACGCAACTGACGCAGCCAACTCGACGAAGAGGTACACCCCGAAACGGGGTTTCAGCACGCCGCGCCCCCAGCGGTTGGCCTTCCAGGTGGCTCTGATGAAGCGCAATTCCGGATGCGCTGCCAGATCACAGATCATCACAGAGGAACCGATGTAGAACTTCTGCGGAAAGGCTGCCAGCGGCTGCTCGATCCACGTTTCGCCATCCACCGAGCCTTCGAGGTGTACTTCAAGCGATTGCTGCTCGATTGCGGCATCGATGACAAGCGTGAGTTGCAGCATCTTGCCTGCTGCCTCACCAAGGTCAATTGCGGCGCTAGACCCATTGCCTTCCAGTACCGACTTCGGGATCAGAAAATGGTGGAACATGTTGGACTAATGCTTCAGCGCTTTCAGCCGTTCCCGCGCGGCTTCAAGAGTCTCAATCTTCTTGCAGAAGCAGAAGCGCACCCACTGATCGCCGACGCCCGCGGTCTCAAAAAAGCTCGAGCCGGGTACGCACGATACGCCGATCTTCTCCACCAGATGCATGGCGAAGGCACGGTCGTTATCAAA
>JAPKYY010000333.1 GCA_026394095.1 Acidobacteriota bacterium
ATTAGAGAACTTGCTGGCGCGGATGTAACATTCAAAAGCAAAGTCCTGATAGCGTTGCTTGGAAATCAAATAACCAAGCCCATCCGCACGCAAAACTTCCCCCAGCGTTTCCCAACTGGCCTTCTCAGTAGCAAACCACTTGTCCATGTCGCCAGGGCCACCATAGAGGGTCTCCCAAGCTTCCTTGCCCGGCAGGCGGCTAATCTTGAAATTGCGATAGCGCAGCGGATAACTCAGACTTTCGATACCCAGATATCCACGTCTTAGCCTGTAGCGAAGCTCCTCATGCTGGTCCAGATTGAGATCCTGGATCAATTCGCCATTCCACCAGACCTTGAGCGATGGCCAGTCGAGCCGGATCCGGAACTGGTTCCATTCACCCTTGCCTTTGACGTTTACTTTAGACGGTGCAACAACGGGGAAAATGGCACCGACGCTCTCTTTCAGCGGCGGTTGATCCAACTTGTGAAAGATATTGAGCTTGAATCCGCACTCAGTCGGAGGCCCATGTTGAGGCGCGCAAAAATACAGCCCGCCATTGGCCCAATCTTTAAGAAAAACCTCTCCGGACCAATCGAAATTCTCATACGATTCCGGGCTCCGCAGCCAGGTCGGAAAATTCGAGCCTGGGTGGACAGTAACGGCGCCGTCGCTGGCGTAAAAGGCCGATTGCGGCCCCTGCTCCACAGTCCATCCACTCAGCGTTTTGCCATCAAAAAGTTGGCTTTCCTGCGCGCACATTGAGGCAAACGGAGCCGTTGCCAGTACAATGAAGTGACGGCGCGTCTTCTGACCAGAACTGACAGTCGATCCCATGTCTAGCGATTGTATACAAACCGGACCCCGTGGAACCAGTAATCCAAGATCTGCACACGTATTTTCTGTTCTCCTTTGCGGTGGACAGAAGCGAAGTGCTGCAACATCACGGCGACGTCTGGAATGGCCGCTACTGGATTGACGGCCTCGACGACTGGATCAACGGCAACCACGTCTCGGATTCTCCCGTAGTAGCAAACCTGGGCCGCTGGCAGCGCGCCTCCTATACGCAGTTCGATCTCGAATCACCTGCCTATCAGGACATGATCTTCTTCCACCCCTTCGTCCGCCGCATCTTTTTTGATACGGCCGGCGTGGGTGCCTCCGACAACGAAGTAGAAGCACTTCTGCGCTGCTATCACATCCCGTTGTCCCCCGAAAACAAGCTCTTCTTCATGGCGGAAGACCTCCGCGAGCGCGAAGCCGAACTCGAAGTCACAGATCTCCGGCTATTCCTGTCAACGAGATGATGCGCAAGGTCTATCCCAGCTCAGGCCGGCAACTGCGCGAGGGCCGCTGCCCTTCTAGAGTCACGCTCTCTGTAGAAACGCCTTATGGCCGCACCGAAGTAGTAGAGGCGACATTCGAAAACAGCGCCATGATCGGCTTCCTGCCGCCGGTATCGGAGCTAATTACCTCTCTGCTTTACTTCGCCGATTACCGGCGCGGCGAATATGAACCGGTTCTCGATGAACGCACCATCGTCTATTCCTACATGGCGATCGATCCCAAAAGTGTCCCGGAGAACTTCCACAAAACCGAAGATTACGACATCCTGTTCTCCCGCGCGCTCTATGTAGACAACGCCGGCGATGACTATCGCTACGCCCGTGGCTTCACCAAGCGCTTGATGGAGCAGCAGGTTTACCGCCGCTGGTCTCATCAGGGTACCCTCTACGGCTTTACCAGTTATTCAAACGTAACGATGTGTTTCGGCACCTTCGACTGCGACGACCATCAGTTGAGCGAAGGCTTCCTGATCCATCGCATGTTCGACTCGCGTTACTACCTGATGGCCATCATCGCCTTGTTCTACAGGGCAACCTTGCTCGACTTCGCCGAACGCGTCGCACTCGTCTCGCGCCGTCTCTACGTCGACTTTCAGGACGCTCGCCTGTCAGAACAAAACATCGAGCGAACCAACCTCCTCCGCTACGAATTCCTGGTTTTCTCAAACTACTGGCACTTCGACGAATTGGCCAACAAGGACGAAGAATCAGAGCACTTCCGCATGCTCAGTGCCGTCTATGACATCACCAGCATGAAGGTGGAAGTCGAGCGCGAAATCGACAAGCTCAACAACAGCCTGCACGAATACTACACCTCCAGAAACACTCAGGCCGTGAACCGTTTGGCCTTCGTGTCGACAATTCTCGGTGCCGGTGCCGTCGTCACGGGCTTCTTCGGG
Organism: Acidobacteriota bacterium; assembly: GCA_026394095.1. Taxonomy (GTDB): domain Bacteria; phylum Acidobacteriota; class Terriglobia; order Bryobacterales; family Bryobacteraceae; genus Bryobacter. Next base: position 2,225 of record JAPKYY010000333.1, read on the forward strand.
ATGAACTTCTCAAATCACTTTGAGAGCGTATTCTTCAAACCCTCCCCAGATAATGCCTGGATCCACTGGATCGCCATCTCTGCCGTCGTCGGTTTCTGCCTCTTCGCACTGGGGATCACATTCTTCCTCTTCTCGAGAAACTGGCAGGACTACCGCAGCGTGCTGCGCGGCGGTCAGGATGTAGCGCCAGGGGTATCGCGCAACGCCGGCGCCCGCAAGCCCGGCAGATCATAAAGCCTTCGCCAGGCGTGCCCATAAGGCCGCTCCCACAGCAGGTGAACGCTGATCCCAATCGCCACACACATAGCCGTAGTCAGAAATGCATAAGGCATGCCGTTGACTTTTCCGACATAAGCGCCAGCGTAAACAAGGCCGATCTGTTGGCAAATGTAGATCGGATACGAAGCGTCTCCAAGAAATACCAGAATGCTCGGCATTCGGGCATCCCTCCAAACAGGCATCACAGTACCAGCTACGACAAGCAAAGCTGGAATTCCATACCGTTCCACACGCCAGCGATGATTTCCAAATGCAGCCTCCCAGTTGAAACTACTCGGATAAAACGACCCTTCCCACGACAGCCACATCCACCAACCAATCCCAGCACCCAAAATCAGAACGCCAGCCCAGCGAGGTAGAGTGATCTTTTTCGCCAGTTCACCAATCACGCACCCTCCACCAAAGAGCAGCAGCAGCGGCCATTGATACAGCCCCATCGCCACCATAGCAGCACAACCCCACCAGCCAATGTGCTTGAAGCCTAGCAGCAACAACAGCGTCAATACGCCGTAAAACCACATCTCGTAAACAAGTGTCCATCCATGAATCAGCACCGGCCCACCAGGCTGCCGCAAAAACACCATACTGCGCCAAACCTGTTCCCAGGTCGGCTGGATGCCATCGGAGGTCTTCCAGTAATATTCGATCAGGGAAACAGCATAGTAAAGAGGCACCACCTTCCAGATCCGCTTCACCAGAAAACGGCTGGCACTGGTCTCGCGTTCCGCAACGGTAGAGACGATAAAGCCACTGATCACAAAAAGACATCAACCCCAAAGATCATGCTCTTGCGCCAGCTCTCGTTCTGGCAGAGCCAGCAGCTGTCGCCGTGGCTAACCAGGGAGTAGAAGGTGTGATAGAACACCACCGCAATAGCCGCCAGGGCACGTAGCACCTGTAGGCTTTCGAGCCGCTGCATCATCCTAGGATATGAAAGTGTTGACTTGGTTTGAGCTTCGGGCCTCGAATCGGTTAAACTAAACGTTTATGGCAAAAGCAGAACTCTACAGCGCCGAATACATCGGCAGCGGCACATTCATCATTTCCAAGCCCGGTCGCAAGAAGAAGAAATTGCGTCAGAGCCGAGTGAAGTCCCCGCAACGCGGCGCACGCAAGTAGTCCCCACCCCTCAAATCAATGACGATCAAGGAACTGCGCCTACACCCGCAGGCGATCGCGGATGGCCCATTACGCAGTTCCTATGGCCTCCACGCTCCCTACGCGCTTCGTACGATTGTTGAAGTTATCACCACCGACGGCATCACTGGCATCAGTGAGACCTACGGCGGAGACAGGCCCATTGCCGCACTCGAAGCAATTCGATCACGCATAGTAGGCATGGATCCCTTTGACCTCACCCGTTTCTGGCAAGACCTCCACGGCGAGTCCGATCGCAAAGTCGACCCCAGCGGCGCAAGGTCGCAAACCATGCTCGTACCGGGCGAGAATCCCCTCGACGAATCCACCCGCACTTTCGCAGCAATCGAAGTCGCATGTCTGGACGCCATCGGTCAGGCCGTAAACAAACCCCTCTGCGACCTTGCCGGCGGCAGAGCCCGCGACGCAGCTCCTTTCTCTGCCTACCTCTTCTACAAACACGGCGGTTGCGGTGGTATCGGCGCTGACGCCCGCGAAGACAAATACGGCGAATGCCTGAGCCCGGAAACCATTGTCGAGCAGTGCCGTCAGTTCATCGCTGAATACGGCTTTCATGAAATCAAACTCAAGGGCGGCGTTCTCGATCCTGAAGTAGAGATCGAAACGATCCGCCAATTGCGCGTAGCCTTCGGCCCGGAATATCCGCTCCGTATCGACCCCAATTGCGCCTGGAGTGTCGACACCAGCGTTAAGGTCGGCATGGCCCTGCGCGAAGAACTCTCCGGCGGCGGCTACCTCGAAGATCCCTGCGCCGCAATGGAAGGCATGGCCGAAGTGCGCAAGCGTCTGAAGGCCGAAGGCGTCAATACCCTCTTCGCCTCAAACGTCGCAACCACCTGCTTCGCCCACGTCCCTCAGGCCCGCGAACTCGACGCCGTCCAGATCATCCTCAGCGACCCTCACTATTGGGGCGGCATCCGCAAACAAAAGCAACTGAGCGAACTCTGCGAAGTGCTTGGCATGGGCCTTTCGATGCACTCCAACAACCACCTCGGCGTCAGCATGATGACCATGGCCCATGCAGCCTGCGCTTCCCCTCACCTCACCCACGCCTGCGATACCCACTATCCGTGGCAAACCGAAATCGACGAAGTCATCGTAGGTGGGCGGGTCAAGTTCACCAACGGTACCGTACCCATCACCGACAAACCCGGCCTGGGCGTCACTCTCGATTACGATCAGGTAGCGCGTGGCGTCGAACGCTACAACAAACTCCCCTTCCGCAAGCGCGACGACGAAGCAGAAATGCAGAAACACGTCGATCCCAATTGGAAGCGAGTTCTCCCGCGCTGGTAGTCCATGCGGCTTACGGTTCTTTATCCGGGCAGCCACGAATCTTTCGCGGCTGAAGCCAGACTGCGGCTATCCAGAATCCGAAATCTCGACCTGGCCTGGATCTCGACAGCTCCCTCCTCTTTTCAGGAAGACCTTGCAGAAGCTGCAGACTCAGAAGATCCACTCGTACTCATCCTCCATTCTTCACTCATCGAAGGTCTAAAGCTTCCACCACGCCTCTTGTGGGCCCCGCTATTGAGCAGGATCGAAGCAAGCCAGGCTGGCTCTATTGGCGTCTGCCTTCTAAACTCCATCGCCCTACCTCCACTCTTCAAACAGGCAAAAGTCGCGCAAGAACCACATTCGATCCGAGCACTCAATCAATGGATCCTGCGCTGGTTGCAGATCGAATACACAAACAATCCCACAACGCAGCTTCTATCACCGACCCTGCGCGAATCACTCTTCGAGCAGCTCATCGACAACGCTTCCACCACAACGCTCTCGTGCTCCTGCGCATCCACCCGGCTTCAAGTGGCCAGCGAATTCAGACACCTCGCGGCTCCCTACTTTGAATCCGTCGAACAC
>JAPKYY010000424.1 GCA_026394095.1 Acidobacteriota bacterium
TGCTGGTTCGCGCACGTCCTTCAACGACGCCACCGCCGCCATCCTCGGCCTCGTTACCCAGGTAACCAGCCGCTACAATTACACGCCGAATGCTGATGGCTCAGTGACAGCCCAGGCACCCGGCTCACCGGTACTTCGCAACTTCCAGGGCGAAGAAGCAGAAATGTACATTTCTGATACATGGAAGGCCACCCGCAACCTCACCATCACTGGTGGCGTTCGCTATATGCACTGGCCGGCCATCTATGAAAAGAATGGCGTTCAGACCAGCACCAACATTCGTCTTAGCGATTGGTTTGACACTCGTGTCGCCAACGCGGGCAATGGTCTGGCTGGCAACACCAACCTGCCTCCGATCTCCTACCAGCTCGCCAACAAGGGTGGCCGTCCGCTCTATGACAACCTGAAGAACTGGTCGCCCCGCCTGGCCGTAGCTTATGCTCCCGAAGCCAAGTCTGGTCTGTCGAAGTTCCTCTTCGGCGGCCCGAACAAGAGTGTCATCCGCGCCGGCTTCGGCATCTACTACGACGTCCTCGGTTCAGGCCTCGTACGCGATTTCGACGCCTCAGCACTGGGCCTCTCAACTTCGCTGAACAATGCATCGGGCCGTGAAACTGTCGCTGGCGCACCGCGCTACACCGGTATCCTCGGTATCCCGCAACAGCTGGTGAGCGCGCCGCCTCCGGCCGCTTTCCCGGTCGTACAGCCCAACAACTTCGCCATCACCAATTCGCTCGACGACAGGCTTCGCGCTCCTTACACGATGCGCTACAACCTAACCGTTGCCCGCGAATTCGACAATGGCCTGAACATCAGCGTTGGTTATGTAGCCAGCCAGGGCAAGCGCACTCTGATGAGTGAAGACTTGGCCACGCCGCTCAACATCCGCGACCCGCAATCCGGCACGGATTACTACACGGCAGCCACCGCCCTCACCAACCTCATCCGCCGCAACACCCCTGTTGCCCAGGTGGGCCGTATTCCTTACTGGGAAAACATGACTCCAGGTTTCGCAGGAAACGGTCTGACAGCCACTCAGGCTGCCTACAACCTCTTCGCCGATTACTACCCCGACGCAACCGCTGCTCTTGAGAGCTTTGATCGCTTCAGCGATCCTAGCGCCTCGAGGCTTGGCCCCTTTGCTTACTACAGCCGCCAGTTCTCCTACTTGCGTGCTCTCCGCTCGGTCGGCTTCTCCACCTACAACTCCTTGCAGGTAACCGCCCAGAAGCGCTTCAAGAACGGCGACCAGTTTGGTTTCAACTGGACCTTCTCTCACTCGATCGACCTTGGTTCCACCTCGGAAGACAACGCCACCGCCGGTCGCGGTATCAGCATCAGCCCTTACAACCGCTACCAGATGCGTGGTTCTTCAGACTTTGACCAGCGTCACAGCGTCAACGCCAACTACGTCTATGGCCTGCCTTTCGGCAAGGGCAAGAAGTTCCTGACCAATGCCAACGGCCTCACCAACACCATCCTCGGTGGCTGGCAGCTCGGCGGAATCTGGCGTCAGACCTCCGGCTTGCCGGTCTCGGTCGGCCACAACCGCACCTGGCCCACCAACTACAACCTCACCGGTAACGCAACGCAAATCGACGGCTTTGCAGACGGCACCAACAAGAACGCTCCGGCACCTCCCGGAGGCCGCTCTGGCCCGAACATCTTCGTCGATCCTGCCGCTGCCCTCAAGGCCTTCGGCTTCACCAATCCTGGTGAAATCGGTACCCGTAACCCGGTCCGTGGCGATGGTTTGTTCAACGTCGACATGAATCTCTCCAAGAGCTTCGTTGTCCGCGAAGGTCATGCGATCCAGTTCCGTTGGGAAGTCTTCAACATTTCCAACTCGGTTCGCTTTGACCCGCTCAACATCAACCTCTCGCTGTCCAACCCCTCGTCTTTCGGCCGCTACGCCGGAACCCTGGGCGGCCCGCGAGTCATGCAGTTCGGTCTCCGCTACGACTTCTAGTCGCAAGCGGTTTCTTATCGCGAAAAGGCGGGCCTTCGGGCCCGCCTTTTCTATTGCTAAACTCACTAGCTAATGAAAACAATCGCAGCCCTGCTTTTCTGCCTCACCGCCTCGGCCGCAGAAGTTACATTTCACAAGCAAGTCCTCCCGATCCTGCAGAACCACTGCCAGGGC
>JAPKYY010000576.1 GCA_026394095.1 Acidobacteriota bacterium
ACTCTGGTCTTGTGCCGACAAAAGCCCGACAGTGCCATAGATCATCTTGCGCCAGGCACGCCCCTTAGGCGCAGGCGTTCCGCGATTGTCAAAGCTCACCACCAGATAACCTTCATTGGCCAGAGCCCGATGAAACAAACCGCGTGACCCCGCCCAGGAATCAGTCACGGTTACACTCGCCGGTTCACCGTAGACAAAGACGATCACTGGATATTTCTTCGAGGCGTCAAAGCCGCGTGGCTTCAGCATCCAGCCATCCATGGAAACACCTTCACTCGTATTGACCTTGAAGAATTCTGCAGGCGGATCAGAAATCGTAGCGATGGCTCCTCGCAAGGGGGCATTCGATTCCAGCACACGAGAAACCTTATGGTCAGGCAGCCGGATCAGATCGGTCACCACAGGCCGGTCGATGCGCGAATAGGTGTGAAAGGCCCAACGGCAATCGGGCGAAATGCGGTAGCCATGCGTACCCGGTTGATCGGCAGGTGTCAGGCGCACTGCGGGAGAGCTGCGATCGATCGGAACCCGGTACAGGTACTTCTGCGTTGGGTTGTCAGGTGAGGCCATGTAATAAAGCCAGCGGCTCTCAGGATCGACTGCCAGGACGGAGATCACATCGAAATTTCCAGGTGTCAGCAAGACCGGTTCTCCACCGGCAGCGGGCACGGAGTATGCATGACGCCAGCCATCGCGCGCGCTCCACCAGAGCGTGTTCTTGCCGCCATTCAAAGTGAATGCTTCGTCTTCGAGTTCATGCTTGTCCACCCAGGCTTCGTCAACATCGCGGAAGACTTCTTTCACCTGCCCGGTTCGCACATCGCCAGCAAAAACAATCAGCGTATTCTGCTTGCGATTGAATTGCTGGATCTCAATCTCGCGGCTGCCTTCACGCCACTCCATTGAAGCCAGATAATGATTGCGCGGGTCCCCGGGAACTTCCATCCAGCGGGCCGGGCCACCTTCGGCGGGCACAACCCCCAGGCGAACAGACGAGTTCTTCGTACCAGCCTTGGGATAGGCAATCTTCGTTAACTTTGGATAGAGCGAATCGGTATTGTTGATCAGCGTAAACTCTTCAACGCCGGTGGAATCGAATTGCCAGAAGGCGACGTTCTTGCCGTCCGGGCTCCAGCGAAAGCCATCGCGCACATAGAGCTCTTCTTCGTAAACCCAATCGGAGGTGCCGTTGATCAGAGTCGTGGAGCCATCATTCGTCAATGGCTTCACGACACCCGATTTCAAATCTTCGACATAAATGTTGTTTTCGCGTACATAGGCGACGCGAGTGGCATCAGGCGAGAACTTGGCAAACATCAGCGAAGACGGCGGCGCCGCCGCGCCAACTTTCTTCAGAGTATTGGCCGTCAGATCGAGCACCCAATAGTCGCCACGAGTATTGAGCCGCCACACCTTCTTCGTCTCGGTAAAGATCAGCAGCCTCTTGCCGTCCATTGACCAGCGGTAGTCTTCAATACGCAGCGGCTTGCCATCTTTGGGAGTCAACTGCGCCGAGGAAACCAATACACTGCGCTTGGCTGTCGCTGTGTCGTAGCTCACAATCTCGGAATTTTCGACTGTCGAATAGGCGGCTCCCTTTTCAATCCAGCGCGCAGGCCCGAAACTTCGGCTGGAAAAGGCAGTGGTTGAGAAGATCCGTTTGAGCTGCTGCTGGAACTCTTCAGACCCAAACAATTGCGACGCCAAAAGGAAAACAACGAGAAAGTTTCTATGCACGAGATTCAGCATAAAGCAAAACTGTCCTCAGTTTGGGCTAAGATAGGTCTTTCGCAACCATACGCACATGAAGATCCTCCACGCCCTGATGCGCTTTTACAGCTACCTGTTCACGCTGTTTCTCTCTGTCTTCCTTACCGGCTTTGGCGTTGTCGCCTATATATCCGGCCTGCACAACTGGAAAATCGATACGTTTATCTGGACCGGCGAAGATCTTTCAAAGGCCATGCTGATTCTCGGCATTCTCGGCGGCGTGAGCGTGCTGCTCGCCTTCTTTAATATCTTTAAGGCTCTGCTGCCGGTTATGGCGTTGATCTTCTTCGGCCTGATGGTTTACGGCTTCTTCTATCAGGGTTATCGTTTTGCAGACGCAGACGCGTTTCAGGGCACCGCCGCTCTCGCGTTCGGTGCCCTGGGTAGTTTTTTCTGCAGCCTGATCGTGTTCAAGCGCGAACGCTAGACGTTGTTTATGTACCAGGCCTTAAGGCCCTTCACCTGTTCAACCAGCACGTCCCTCAAACCTGGAATCACGTCGAGTGAAGCAGGCAATTGGGTCTTTGGGTCGGACAGTTTCATTTCGAGGCTGTCAAAATCTCCACTCGCGCTCAGCAGTAAATCCAGCAAGAACTTGGTGCCGGTATCTTCTATCGACTGCACTACAGATTCAGGAATCAAGTATCCACCCTGCTTTGACCGCAAAACGGCCAGGGCCTTCTTCATGACAAAAGCCCGGATGATGTAGTCGCCGACATCCTTGAAGTGATGCTGGATCCCCGCATACCAGCAAGAGCAGTTTTTGGTGCGTTCTTTCCCGATCTGATGTGGATCGATGTGGATATTGTGATATCCACCGCGTTCGTTCTGCTGGCCTTCTCTGACGAGGCAGACATGAAGCCCTGGTGTTCCGATTCCAGACAATTCCCGGAAGCAGGTGCGCTCCTGATTCCGTTCGCTGCGCTGGTGCGTAGCACCGCACAGACTGCATCAACTTTGCGCGGGCTGCAGGCACATCCCTCATGGTGCAGAAAAAGCCCCAACTGGAATCACTCTTGTAGAGGTTGGTTATCGCAAAGATATTGTCGAGGATGCCCACACCCGAGCGGTCCAGCCGGGTAAAGACTTGTTCAACAACGGTAACGAGTCCGCGAGCCTCTAGCGTATCCACTGCCTGGACAAAGGTTATTTTGTCAGGGCTACCGCTCTCGCCGAAGACTTCCCAGAGGTTGTCGTTCTGTGGAGTCTTCATCCGGTAAGACCGGCGAAGCACCTCCAGCATCTTCTTATTCGAATTTGCAAACTTATGGCTTGCCGGAAGGGAATCACGCTCGGGGTCGTCAATCACGCCCGACGGGCGCGCCGGGTCTATGGCTTTAACTACAGCAAGTGTGTTGAGCTTACGGCTAAGAAGCTTATCCTTGCCAAAGCTCATGAATCGGCCCGTAAAGATCCTGATCTGAGAAGGGCACGTATTCGAAACCGCGGCCCAGCGGATCGTCCCTGCGGACTGTGGTCCAGTCAATGCCAAGCGCCGAGTAGATCGTCGCCTCAAGGTCTTCTGCACGAATGCTGCGTTCGCGGCTCCAGCCCGGATTCAGCGTGTCGCGACCATTGGCGTCGGTACTGCCGATGGCTCTTGAACCCTTGATGCCTGCACCGGCGACAAGCGCCGCCTGCTGCAGGAAGTGATCGCGGCCCACGGTGGTATTCGGCGTACCGATCGTACGGCCAAACTCTCCCATTGCCACAATCAGCGTCTGATCGAGCAAGCCGCTCGCCTTCATATCAGCGATGAGAGTACCCAAGCCCGTGTCGAACTGGCGGCCCAACGAATTCACGTTAGTGGGATTCAGAGGGCCCGTATAGATATTGGCGTGGTTATCCCAGCCACCAACATTTACCTGGACGTAGCGCGTGCCACGATCCGAGGCTAGGAGATTCTTGGCCACAATCAGGGCGTTGCCAAAGCCGGTGTTGCCATAGCGGTTGCGCTCATCGGTCGAGAAGCGGAAGAGATTGTCAATCTCGGCCCGGTACATCAACTGCCGTGCTGAAGAATTGAAGGCACCCATCTCGTCACCTTTGGCGCCAAGCGCACCTTTACCGCGCATCTCAGAATCGAGATCGTTCAGTAGCGCGAAGCGGCGATCAAAGGCAGGCTGCCCGTCGGGGTGTGTTGTACCGCTGGGCGGGTTGCCGCCCGGGCTGAAATAGAAGGGAGCGTAGGCAGGCGGAAGATAACCACTGCCCACCCCACCGCCTGCATTGAGATTGAAGAAGGGTGGCAGTGTCTTGTCGCCTCCACGTGCAGCAAACTCAAGCGAAACCACCGAGCCGATATGCGGAGCAATCCGCGACAATCCGCTCACCGGGTTGCGGCCAATCTGCAGCCAGGTGCTGGCCAGTTCGTGCACGGCGGCCCACGGCTTTATGCTGCGAACCAGTGCCACTGATTCCATCTGCTCGGCAATTTTCGGGAAGAGTCCACGCGGGAAGCGGACATCGCCGTAGTTGGTCGGCTCGTAAGAGGAGGGGAGCCACGGACCTTCCTTCAAGTCAAAGGTATCGATGTGGCTGGGCCCGCCGCCCATCATAATGAAGATGACGTTCTTGGCGCGGTTGATCGGTGTCACTGCGGCCTTCGCAACGGTCTCCATCGGGCGTGAGGGCATCAGAAAATAGCCGCCCACCGCCGAGCTCATGTGCTTGAAAAAGGTGCGCCGGTTAAAGTGTGGCGCCTTCCAGAAGCAAGTACCCTTGATCCCGGTCCAGTCTTTGCCGAAGCGGTCTTTGCCGGCCGGCAGTTCTCCATAGATTCGATCCATGATGACGTTTCTCCCTTGCCATTAATAGCTGAAGATGAACTCTTGTTTGTTCATCATGACCCAAGCCAAGTCTTCGACTGCCGTGTTTTTGGCGGTTTGTACTGTACCGGCTTTCGCCAGAAACGCCATGGTCTTTGCCTTCTCTGTTTCGCTCGGCATCCGGCCGAGAAAACGCAAGAAGAGTTCGTCGGCCATTGAGCCGCGATCCGTCATCAAGGCAATGCTTCGAAGTGACGTCGAGGCAGCTACTTTTGCTTTTCCCGTCACGAAGCCATTGTTCATAAGGTTGAGTTGTTGCAGGATGCTGCCATCCTGACTGCGCTGCTGGATGTTTCGATTGCCGCGCAGGAAGAGATTCATGAAGTCACGCACGCCACCGTTGCTGTTTGGCTCCACCGGCTCGGGCATTTGCATAGCCCAACTCACAGGGTCTGCCCAGCCGCCAATCGTGTAGCGGCCCATCACATTGGTTGCAGTTTGAATCGCATCGTGGATTTCCTCGCCCTCGAGGCGGCGAACATAGTGGCGGGCGAAAAGCGGTACATATTCAGCCTTCCATCCGTCGCCATAATCCGAGCTCAACTGATAGGCATTCGATTCCACCAGCTTGCGCATAAATTCGCGAAGGTTGTAGTTGTTGTCGATCAGGTCATCGGCCAGCTTCTCCAGAAGCTCCGGATGCGTCGCCTGCAAGTTCCAATCCCCTGTTGGAGGGTTCTTCGGGTCGAGGCGGGCCGGATCGAGTTGATCCACTGGCTCCACAAGCGCCATATTGAACATTTCTTTCCAGAGACGATTTGCGAAGTTACGAGCAAACATCTTGTCGTTCACCAAACGAATTGCGAACTGGGCGCGCCAGTCGGAGCCATTCGCTTCTTCAGCACCCATTCGCCATGCAGCGTTGGCTGCACGCAAGGTACCGATCTGAACACGGCGCGGACGATTGCCGAAGGTTGTATTCATGCTGTAATTGCCAGCGGTCGCGTCCGTGATGTCGGTCGAGTTGGGAAACTCGGCAGCCATTTGATTGCGGTCTGAGAAACGAACGCGCGAGAAATAAGCAGCCATCTGGTAAGCTTCCATGCGGGTAGCGCGGCGCCCCCACAGGCTTAGCTGTTCCAAGTGTCCACGGCCATCGTGGCACATGATGCAATCGTAATGGCTCATCCCCATGAAAGAAGAAACGCTGCGGGAGAAAAGGGTATCGTAGGTATCTTCAATCGGGCCGCCGGGTGTGCGCCAGCGGTTCAACCAGGTGGAAGGCCCTTCATTGCCACCCTTTTCGGTGTTGCCCTTGGCAGTGATCACCTCGAAAACAATATCCTTAATCGACTTGTTCTGCGAAACGCTCTGGGCAATCCAGCCAAAGAAATTGTTCCGGGCACCAACCTGCTGATTGCGGTAGGAATTCGCCGCCGCATTTTGCAGCAGGTCTCCCCACCACATAGTCCACTTGTCAGTAAATTCGCGAGAGTAAAGCAGACGGTCAATCAGATCAGAACGTTTGCGCTCATTCTTCTCTTCGATAAAGGCTCGGTACTGTTCGATGGTCGGGATGCGCCCAGTCAGATCGAGATAAATACGCCGTACAAATTCTTCATCCGTGGTCAGGCGAGCACTGGGCACCCCAGCCGAGGCAAGCTTGCCAAAGATCGCTTCATCGATCATGCCCTTGAGTTCAATCGACCCGGGTGCAGCCGTACGGCTCGAAGCCATTTGACGACCACCCTTAAAGTTCATAGTCCGTTCTTGAACTGTCTCGCGCACACGTGCTTCACGCGCAGTGTATTCGTCAGGATCGGCCTTAAATGTGCAGTTGGCACCACCCATTTCAGACAGAGGCAAAACGGCCTCTTGTTCCTGGGCGATGGAAGATGGAAGGATGCTGAGAGCGATCAGGATCGCAGTCAACTGATGGGTCGACAGGCCTCTCAATGAAGGCTGATTTTTATACATCATGATTCCCCGTTACCTTTCGGCTTGCTGACATTATAGCCGAGCAAAAAAGTTGCGGATGAACCGTTAGTACTAAATCGTCCCGATTAGCGGATAATGCCTGCAACGAAGGCGTTCGGTGAAGGGGCGCCATTCGGGCGAGTTGTGCCGTCGGTGGTTTGCAGGTCGCTCGATGCGGTGTACCCGGCCACATAAAGCAAACGCGGGTTCGCAGGATCGAAGCTAACGGAGTTGATAACGTCGGTTGAAGATCCACCAAAGTAAGACAGGTATTCCAGGCCTGCGTTTCCAGATGTGGAAGAATTAATCACCGCCACCATACCGTCGGCAAACGCCGAGGCCGGAGTCTTTTTTACTGCGGTCGCAGTGGTAGGAAGAAGCCCAGACATCGAGTAGCCGCCAACAGCAACACGATTGGCATCGATCAGCGTCAACCCATAGACAAATTCATAACCAGTGCCACCGACATAGCTGCAGTAGAGCAAAGCATTGGTACCACTCAAGAGCGGATCCACTTGCATCACAAAGGCATCCGTTCCACCTGAGATAGTGCGCTGTGCGGCACGGGCGGTGACAGGCAGATCCTTGCTGAAGGTGATCCCGGAGACCCACAACTTGCCGTTGATGTCGATCGCGAGGCCGCGTGCTTCGTCGCTACCGCTGCCGCCAAGCAGCGAACCGTAGTAGAAAGAAGCCAAACCGGTGCGTGACGGATCAATGGCAGCTACATATCCATCAAAGAATCCTGTAGAAAACATGGAAACACCATTATCGGTCAGGGGGAAATCATCAGAACCGGTCGAGCCGGCAAACCAGATCCGGTTATTCCGGTCGATTGCTACAGCCACAGCGGTATCGTTGCCATTGCCACCCAGGTACGACGCATAGCTCAAAGTGCTCTCACGGGGATTGAAGTAAAACACGAATGCATCGGAATTACCACGACGCACCGGCTGCGCACCGTTGCTGACTCCGGGCAGTCCGTCCGCTGAAGTTGTCCCAACAACAGCTATGTTCCCTGTCGGACCGATTGCCAGCGATTTGGCTAGTTCGCGACCTGTGCCACCGTAATAGGTGCTGTAAGCCATGGAACTCGCCCCACCCTGATTGGGGTCAACAATCGAAACGAATGCGTCGAAATCTCCACCAAGCTGATTCTGAAAGGGCGAAGCAGCAACCGGGAAGTTTGCAGAATTCGTAATGCCGGTCAAGACGATGCGGCCCTGGGCGTCAAACTTCATATCCACCAGTTCTTCGACATCGGTTCCACCAATCCAGGTGAAGAAGAGTGTTGTCGCGCTTCCATCGGGATTGATCCGGAACTTCACCAGAAAAATATCGGTGCGGCCGGCATTGGTCACCTGAAACGGCTCGTTCGGCCCGTAAGCCTCATATTTGCCAGCGGAGTGGCCACCCACCCAGACGTCACCGCCGGGTTCCACCAGTACATTGGTGGCAACATCATATTCGCCACCGGGAAGGTAACGAGACCAGCCGAGAGTGCTGGTAGACTGACCCTGCATCGCGGCAAGGCAAACGATCATCAAAGCGGAGAAGCGAACGAAGAAATTCATGGTTAAACAAAAAGAGACGGGGATACCATCTACTAGGTTGCCACAATCCGAGCCATGACATCGATTGAGACTTTTTTAGGATTACTTTTTGCCGCGATTTTGATCGCGCTGATCGCCAAGCGACTTGATCAGCCCTACCCCATCGCGCTCGTGCTGGGCGGGCTCGGAATCGCACTGATCCCGGGCGCGCCACGCATCGCCCTCGACCCTAACATGGTCTTTTTCCTGCTTCTGCCCCCAATCTTGACCGAAGCGGCTTTTTTCACTTCCTGGCGTGATTTCTGGCGCTGGCGCCGCGCAATCTTCCTTTTGGCCTTCGGTCTGGTAACCGCCACCAGCGCCCTGGTCGCCTTCCTGTGCGTACAATTTATTCCCGGGATGAACTGGACCACGGGCTTTCTGCTCGGTGCGATCATCTCCCCGCCCGATGCTGCGGCAGCCACCAGCATCACTCGCGGCCTCGGCCTGCCCAAGCGCGTCGTACAGATTCTAGAAGGCGAAAGCCTGGTCAATGACGCTTCCGGCCTGATTCTCTATCGATTTGCCGTGATCGCCCTGGCTGGTGGCAGCTTCTCCTGGTCTGGTGCCTCGTTTTCCTTTTTGTGGATCGTCTTCGGTGGGGCAGCGATCGGTGTTGTGCTGGGTTTTGTCTTCGTAAAACTTTACCGCTTCCTGCGAGACCCGGAAGTCGAAGTCCTTTCCACCTTCCTGCTCAGCTACTTCTCATACTTTGCAGCTGAACAAGTACATGCTTCCGGCGTCCTCGCCACTGTCGCCAGCGGACTCATCCTCGGCTGGCACGCCCCAGAACTCTTCAATGCCAATTCCCGCATCCGTGGCTTCGCCGTCTGGAAGACCTTCGTCTTTTTCATCAACTCAACTATCTTTCTGCTGATCGGTCTGCAAATACCATAGGTTCTGGGAGGCCTGGGCGGATATCCGCTCAGCCTGCTCGCCTGGTGGTCTGGCATTATTTTGTTCGGGGTCATGGCCATCAGGATGCTCTGGGTTTTCCCTGCAGCATATCTGCCCGTCTATCTTTCGAAAGCGATCCGCAACAAGGAACCAATTCCGAACTGGCGTGGGGTCTTCATCGTCGGCTGGACAGGCCTGCGTGGAGTAGTGAGCCTCGCCGCAGCGCTCGCACTCCCGCTTGAGACCGAGCGAGGCCTCCCCTTCCCCTATCGCAATCTGATCCTCTTTCTCACCTTTGCCGTCATCCTCGGCACACTTTTCTTCCAGGGCCTTTCCCTACGCTCGATCGTCCGCTGGCTGAACCTGCCGGAAGACAAGGCTGGCGAAGAAGAGCAGCTAAACGCACGTATCTACGCCACAGAGAAAGTGCTCGAACATGTGCTCGAACTTCAGGAGACAGGCAAATGCACCAGTTCGGCCTTTGAGCGGATCCGGGGATACTACGAGGATCGCCTCTCAGATTTGCGCTCGCGTCTCGAAATTGAAACTGGCATC
>JAPKYY010000947.1 GCA_026394095.1 Acidobacteriota bacterium
CGCCAAGAACGAAGGCAAGCCCGAAAAGATCCTCGACAAGATCGTCGAAGGCCGTCTCTCCAAGTTCTACGAAGAAGTCTGCCTCATCGAGCAGCCCTTCATCAAGGACAACGGTGTCACCGTAACCGAGCTCATCGCACAGAAGAGCAAGGCCACCGGCGGCGCAATCGAAGTTGCCCAGTTCGTCCGCTTCAAGGTCGGTGAGACCCAGTCGAGCGAAGAACCGGCAGCGGAATAACTACTATGCCAAGCTACCGGCGCATCGTCTTAAAGCTCTCGGGCGAAGTCATGGCCGGCCCGCAAGGCTTTGGCATTGACAATGACCGTGTAAATGCATTTGCCGCAGAAATCTCGGAAGTGCACAAAACGGGTGTTGAAATTGGTCTCGTAGTCGGCGGCGGAAATATCTTTCGGGGTATTAACGCCGCCGCCAAATCCATGGATCGGGTCAGCGCCGATCACATGGGTATGCTCGCCACCGTCATCAACGGTCTGGCTCTCCAGGATGCTCTCGAGCGTGCTGGCTCGCCTACCCGGCTGATGACCGCCATCCAGATGGCTGCTGTCGCTGAACCCTACATCCGCCGCCGCGCCGTGCGCCACCTCGAAAAAGGCCGTATTGTTCTCTTCGCCGCCGGCACCTCCAACCCCTTCTTCTCTACCGATTCCGGGGCCGCCCTCCGAGCCCTCGAAATCCATGCCCAGATCCTCGCCAAGGCCACCAAGGTCGACGGCGTCTACGACAAGGATCCGATGAAGCATGACGACGCTGTCAGATACTCAACGATTTCATATACTGAAGTTCTAGCCAAAGGACTGCGGATCCTCGACGCGAGTGCAGTAGCCATGTGCCGCGACAACAGCTTGCCCATCTCAGTCTTCAATTCCAACGTCCGTGGCAATATAATGCGAATGGCTCTTGGAGAGCCAATTGGAACCCTGATTCACGAGCCAAAATGAGCGAAACATTCACCACAACCAAACAAGTAGAAGCTAACGCTAAGACCCGTATGGATAAGGTCCTCTCAGACCTCGCCCATTCGATGACCACCGTCCGCACCGGACGAGCCAATGCCTCCATGCTCGACAATGTGCGTGTCGACTATTACGGCACTCCCACCCCGGTCAACCAAGTCGGTAACATCAGCGTCCCCGAAGCCGGATTGCTTACCATCACTCCTTGGGACACTTCGGTAATCGCTGCCATCGAGAAGGCCATCCGCTCTGCCGAACTCGGCCTCAACCCGGGCAACGACGGCAAGATGATCCGCATCCCCATTCCGCAGCTCAACGAAGAGCGCCGCAAAGAGCTCGCCAAGAAGCTCCACGGCATGGCTGAAGACCACCGTGTTGCCCTCCGCAACGTCCGCCGCGATGCGAACGACCAGGTCAAGAAATTGATGAAGGACAAGGCCATCAGCGAGGACGACGAAAAGCGCTCCCTCGACGAGATCCAGAAGATGATCGACTCATACATCAAGAAGCTGGACGAAGCCGCCAAGGCCAAAGAAAAAGACATCATGGAAATCCGCTGAAAAGCGGATTTTTTTGTTCCATGCGGTTGAGTCCCCTGTCCTAAATGGCATGAACTTCTCAACCACCCGCCGCAAGGCGCTTCTCTCGATCGCGATGCTTTCGCTGACCACCATGATGGTCGCCAAAGGAACAGAAACACGTCTCCGCACCAGCCTCTCGGGCGGCGCAGCCGCTTCCGGTCACGCTGACTACCGCGCCAGCACCTCACCGAACCGGGCTCGCCTGAATGTCGAAGTAGAAGACGTAAACCTGCCCACCGGTACCAAAGTGGATGTGGTCATTGATGGCAACCAGGTCGGCACCATCACCATCAGTGCCGCTCCCGTCCGTGGCGGAGAACTCGAGCTCAACACCCAGGACGGACAGGCCGTGCCCAGCCTGAAATCAGGTGCGCTTGTGGTGATCAAGAACGGCGACACCGCCATCCTCAGCGGCGTCTTGAACTAACGAGCGCCGTAGTTCTGTGAGTAGTAATCGCGATAGGCACCGCTCTTGACGCGGCTCACCCATTCGCGATTGGCAACATACCAGTCCACCGTCGCCTTCAGTCCAACCTCAAAGTCCATCCGGGCCTTCCAGCCGGTTTCCTTCTCGATCTTCTCACTTGTGATCGCGTAGCGCCGGTCGTGGCCCGGACGGTCTTTTACCCGAACCATAAGAGATTCCGGCTTGCCGGTAATCTCAAGGATGCGGTGAACTACATCGAGGTTGGCAAGCGCCCTGCTGCCACCAACGTTGTAGACTTCCCCTTCACGGCCCTTCTCGAGCACCGAAAGAATCGCCCGGCAGTGGTCATCGACATAAAGCCAGTCGCGCACCTGCTGCCCGTCGCCATAGATCGGCAGCGGCTGGTCATCGAGTGCATTGGAGATCATCAGGGGAATGAGCTTCTCGGGAAACTGATAAGGCCCGTAGTTGTTCGAAGCCCGCGTCACCACTACTGGCATCTTGTAGGTCTTGTAGTAGCTCAGCGCCAGCAGGTCGCTGCCGGCCTTTGAAGACGAATAAGGGCTCGAAGCAATCAGTGGCCAGCTCTCATCGGCATCATGAGGCTCATCGTTACTTCCATACACTTCATCGGTAGACACGTGAACATATCTGCTCACTCCATGCCGCTTGGCTGCTTCGAGCATCTGGAAGCTGCCCATGAAGTTGGTTGCCACAACCGGTTCAGGTGAGAGGATGCTGCGGTCCACATGGCTCTCAGCGGCAAAGTGCACTACCGCCTCCGGCTTGTGCTCGGCAAAGACAGCTTCAACAGCAGCCGCATCACAGATGTCTGCCTTGGCAAACGTGTAGTTGGGATGCCCCTCGATCGACTTTAGGTTGTCAAGGTTCCCTGCGTAGGTCAGCTTGTCGAGATTGACAATGGAATGGACAGGCGCAGTCAGCCGGACAAATGCAGAGCCGATAAACCCGGCTCCACCAGTAACCAGAATCTTCATTTGTGTTGTGTTTCCCAATCGTAAGCAATCGACGGATGATCATAGGCAATCCGGCCTTCGTCTGCCGGATTGTACTGTTGGTTCGTCACATAGACGAGCATGCCGCTCTCCGGGCTTACCACCTTGTAGCCGTGTCCGATCCCCGGAGGAATAATGATCTGTAACGGCTTGAGCGCGCCGCAATAGATCGTGTTCTTCTGCTTGAAGGTAGGTGAGTCTTCACGCAAGTCCACCAGCCCCACCTGAAACACACCCATCACCGGAACACAGTAATCAGTCTGGAAGCGGTGGATATGGAATGCCTTGACTGTACCGGGATAGCTAAGGGCAGCAGACACCTGCGTCGTTGCCGCATCGAATCCTTCAACCAGGCCCTTGCCGATTCGAGCCACTTCCAAAAAGTAGCCGCGGTCGTCAGGGAATATGGGGTAGGGCTCAATCTTGACTCCATCGATGACGCCCTTATCGGTTGTCGATCTCACAATCGCCCCAATCCCTTTGCTGTTTCCCGCAGTCCAGACATCAGGTAATGAAATCTTCGGCTCAGTCATTCTGGTCCATTATAAACTATGGCCTTGGTTCTATTCCTTCTTGCTGCAATCTCACTATCTGCCCAATCTCTTGTGTCCGTATCTCCCTCTGGGGATGCCGATGGTTTCGCTCTCGAACCGCTGATCAAGCTGCGCTTCGATGGGCCGGTGAACCCAGATTCCTTGCGCAATTCCGTCTATATCGTTTGGGGCCCCACGCGCCAGCGCGACGGTTTTACGACATACCCGGATGGCTACCGCATGCCCATCAACAACCTTGCCTGGGACCCTGCAACCAACACCGCCTACGCCAAGCCAGATGAGCCGCTCGATCACGACCGCGACTACATCATCGTCTACAACACGCTTGAAGCTTCACGGTTCCACACCCGCAACGTTACTCAAAGCATCCTTGCCCGCCGCCCCGGCCCGACTGGTTCGATCCGCCGCTCGACATCTATCGACCTCGGCGAGGTCAAGTCCATCCAGACCCTCAGCCAAACATCGGCAGACTCAACGAGGCCGCTTACCGATACTGGCTTTCCCGTTGACGTTTCCTTCCTGACGCAACTCGGGTTGCGTCGGCTTGTCTTCCTCAGCTTCGAATCCTCAAGAGGCGACCGCGTTGCTGTTCACGCATGGCTTCCCAACGGCCCAAAGCCAGCTTCAGGATGGCCTGTAAAGCTCATTGGTCACGGCCTTTTTGACAGCCGATTCTCCGGGCCCACCCTCTTCGCCTCAGCCTTCATCGCCAACTCGGTTGTAATGTCGATTGATGCCGTGGGACATGGCTATGGGGATAGATCGATCCTGCGATTTCAGAAGAACGATGGCGCTACTGTCGATGCCTCAACGAATGGGCGTGGCCGGGACATCAATAGCGACGGCCGAATCGATCCTGCCGAAGGCTGCATACTGCCTGACTTCATCTCAACCTGCCTGCGCGAGACCGCTCTTGATTACCAGAAGCTGGTACGCGAGATCCAGGCCAATATTGACCTCGATGGCGACCAGCAACCAGACTTGAACCCCAACAGCATCCAATACCTTGGCCAGTCTCTCGGTGCGATGTATGGCACGATCCTGATGGCAATTGAGCCAGGTATCGATGCTGCCGTACTGAATGTCGGCGGGGGTAGCGCGATCGAGACAGCTCGGACAAGCACCTTGCTGAAACCTTTGCTTGAACAGCTTGTCGGGGTACCGAATGATCCTTTGATTCCCCGCCACGTGCCGGCCCGACGAATTACAACCGCTCAAGGTCAATACCTTGAGTTGCTCGATCGCCTGTCGATAGCAGAGACCACAGGAGCCCCAGCTTCTTTTGCACCCTTTCTGAAGCAGGCGACTCTATACGGCAACCCAATCAAGAGGGTACTCTTTCAGTACGCAGTTGGTGATCAGAGCGTTCCGAACAACTCAAACGGGCAACTGATCCGCGCTGCATTCGAGAATGAGCTTGTGTCAGTCTATCGGCACGATTTGGCCAGACAGATTGTCCCTACTCTGCCAGAGAACCCGCACGCCTACATGGCTGCCTTTGCGCAGTTGGATCAGCCTAGTCTTTTGATTGCTCTGGCAACACTGTCCCAGGCCAGTGAGTTCCTTGCCAGCGGACGAAGGGAAGTTCCCGACGCGAACGGCCTTGTCCGCTTCCTCTTTCGCCAGAACCTCTTCGAAACTCCAAGCCTGATTCCATGAGACGATAGCGGCATGCTGGTTCTCGCCCTTCTATTACAAGCTCAATATTTTAGTGTTCCCCAAGTGGATGCTCCTGAGTTGGCACGCTTTGGCAGTCATGATGTTGGTGTTAGGACGGTCGAGATCACCAACCCGCAGCAGCCCGACATCCTCAAGTCAGGGCTTGCAGACCGTACGCTCAAGATTGAAATCTGGTACCCAGCTCAACTCAAGCCTAACGAACAGGCTCATACCGTTTACGTGAGTGCGATGGCCGGACGTGCTGCACGTCCTGAGATGCCGAAGACCTTTGAAATCCCCGGTAAAGCGGCGCGTGATGCGCAACCGAAACAGGGTGCGGCCTATCCATTGGTGGTGGTCTCACACGGCTATCCAGGATCGCGAACCTTCCTCAGCTACCTCACCGAGAACCTTGCTTCGAAGGGCTACATTGTTGCCGCCATTGACCACACCGATTCTGTCTTCGGCGAAGTAAGAGGCTTTCAGAGCACTCTGATCAACCGCGCGCCCGATCAACTTTTCACGATCCAGGAACTGACCCGGCTGTCGAAACAGAGCGATCACTTTTTGAGCAAGATCGTTGATACCGAGAAGGTGGCAATTGTTGGATATTCGATGGGTGGTTATGGGGCGATGGCTAGTGGTGGGGCTTCTTACAACGCAGCTAGCGGCATGCTTAAGCAGCTACCGATGCCGAAGGTGAGTCCACCGGCCAATCTTAAGGCTATTGTTGCGATTGCTCCCTGGGGAGCACAGCCGCCGGTCGAGGCGTGGTCGCAGGAGACAGCCAAGGGGCTCAAG
>JAPKYY010000757.1 GCA_026394095.1 Acidobacteriota bacterium
TATCCCTGATGCCGAACTCCGTCAGATCCTCCCGATAAAGCCAGGCGATGTATTCTCGGGCTTCAGCTTGAGAGAAGCCATGGCTGCCTTGTATCGCACAGGCCGCTACTCAAATCTCAGCGTTGAAGCGACATCCACGACATCTGGCTTAACCCTTACTTTTGTTACCGAAAACCACGAATTCAATGGCAACGTGGATGTAGTCGGTACACCTGGGTCGATTGCAAAGGGCGGGCTCATCAACGCAGCCAAACTGCCGCTGGGTCAACAATTCGATCCAAGCCAACTCAATCAGTCGGTTGAGGCAATGGAAGCGGAGTTGCGAGTCGAGGGATTCTATGAGAGTAGAGTCCGCTATGAAGTAACCAGAGATGCATTGCACCAGCAGGCAAACATCAAGTTCTTCATCGATCCGGGCCCCAGGGCGCGATTTACGTCTCCCTCGTTTAGAGGCACCCTTCTTCTCCCGGAAGAAAAGTTGATCAAGGCCACACATTGGAAGCACTTTTGGAGCCGCCTCGGCTGGCGCTACGTAAATGAACAACGCGTGCAGAGCGGCATTCGCGGAATTCTACAAAGCTACCGCAAGAGGGAGCACCTCATGGCAACTGTTCAGCTGGAACGACTGGACTACCAGCCCAAAAACAAATCGGCCTTACCCAGCCTCAAGATTGAAGCAGGCCCAAAAGTCGAGGTGCGCGCTGTCGGGGTAAAGATCGGCAAAACCACACTTCGTAAGCTGGTGCCAATCTACGAAGAGCAAAGTGTCGATAAAGATCTGCTGATCGAAGGCGACCGCAAGGTGAGTGCATACCTGCGAGGCAAGGGCTTTTTCGATGCCAAAGTTACCTACGAAGTGGAACAGGATGGCCAACCTGTGGACGAGATCGACCCGAAGAAGGACGCCTATATCGACTACAACGTCGAGCGAGGCCAGCGATTCAAGGTTGCAGAGCTCCTGATCAAAGGCAATCGATACTTCGACCGAACAACACTTTTGGAGAGAATCGCCATCCGCCCCGCCACGATCCTCCGCTACAGGCAGGGCCGCTACAGTGATGAATTATTAGCCGGCGACAGGGCCGCAATCGAAGAACTGTACCGAAGCAACGGCTTTCTCAACGTCAAGGTCACCAGCGCCGTAGCAAGGCAACATAAGGGACAAGCCAATCTGGTTGCAATCACAATCAATATCGAAGAGAGTGCGCAGACGAGGGTGGAATCGGTTCGCATCGAAGGCATTGCTGAAAGTGATCAGGATCTAATCCAAAGCTACCTCGGAGTCGTCAGCGGGCAGCCCTATTCGGCGTTAACGATCAACTCGGACCGGACTAGAATCCTCAATCTGTTTTATCAGACAGGCTATTCAGAAGCGGCGCTAGATGTAAGAGTTGAGCGGGGCAGCACCCCCGACCAGGTCCAACTGGTATACGCAATCCAAAGCGGCAAGCAGCATTTTGTTCGCGAAGTTGTGGTCACCGGTCTTAAGAACACCAACAACTCCCTTGTCGACAAACGGATTCGATTGAAGCCCGGCGACCCGCTGAGCAACAACGAGGTCTTTGCATCCCAGCGACGCCTCTACGATCTCGGAATCTTCGCCAAAGTAGACACCGCACAACAGAATGCAGAAGGCCAAGAGATTTCGAAGATCATTCTCTTCAATCTCGAAGAGGCTTCAAAACTAAGCTTCAGCGGTGGCCTTGGAGCTGAAATTACCCGCATCGGAGGCGGAGTCACAAGCTTCGACTATCCTGCTGGTGGCGCAGGCTTCTCGCCTATGCAGGCCTCGGCTAAGCGTTCATGACCGTTTTTAGTCAACTCTAATCGTGAAATTCCTCGTAGGGGCGGTTCGCGAACCGCCCCTAC
>JAPKYY010000494.1 GCA_026394095.1 Acidobacteriota bacterium
GCTGCTGCGGCGCATTATGTGAAGCAGCTGTATCAAAAGTCGCCTTTTGAAACGATTCTGCTCCATGTCGTACCCCCTCCAGACTATGAGGCCGCCGTCCTCGAAGCGGGTGGCCCGGTCCTCCAGGAACTGATGGATACAAGGAGAAAGCTTGGGCTGGACCGGCTAAATTCCACCTGCACCAGCGAACTGCAAGGGATGCCTGTCGAGCGTGTCCTCCTCGAAGGCTTCCCAAGTGACCGGATCGTGCAATACGCAACCGAACGCGAAGTGGACCTCATCGTGCTCCCGACACACGGTTACGGCCCCTTCCGGCGCTTCCTCCTGGGCAGCGTCACTTCGAAGGTTCTCCATGATGCTGAGTGCGCGGTTCTCACCGGAGCGCACATGGAAGAGCCGAAGCTCGAAGACATTCATTTCTCAAAGATTGCCGCTGCCGTAGATCTCAGTGAAGGCTCAGCAAAGGTAATTGCCGAGGCAAAGGCGCTGGCAGAACGATTCGGGGCCACGCTGGTCGTCATGCATGCAATGGCTGGGTTGAGTGGACACGTTGGTTTCAACTTTGAAAAGGCGCATGAATTGCATTTTGAGTCTGCCGTAAAAGAACGGCTGGCGGAAC
Organism: Acidobacteriota bacterium; assembly: GCA_026394095.1. Classification (GTDB taxonomy): domain Bacteria; phylum Acidobacteriota; class Terriglobia; order Bryobacterales; family Bryobacteraceae; genus Bryobacter. The sequence continues at coordinate 620 of JAPKYY010000494.1, forward strand.
TCACACAAGGCATGGATGTGGAGACCCTGATTGAGACGGGTGATCCCGGCAAAACAATCGCCTCGATGGTTAAGGCGTCAAATACAGACCTCGTTGTCATCGCAAGAAGTACTTCGCACGGCCTGGCCGCATTGCGGTCTTACACCTACGCAATCATCCGTGAAAGCGGCGTCCCTGTCATGAGTGTCTAGAGGAATGAGTGTCTAGTGGGCTGAAACCAGCAGCACGCCCGCAAGCACCAGGGCTGTCCCACAAAGCTGCATGAAGCTCACGCCCTCGTTCAGAAACAAGTAGCCCAGCCAGATCGTAAAGACGGGGCCAACAGATGCGACGATAGACGTCCGGTTGGCCCCGATTCTTTTGATGGCCTCAGAAGTGAAGTAGATCGGGAGGATAGTCGAAAAGATTGCCAGTGCTCCGGCGATCCAGTAGATTCCGGCAGGTTGCTTGAGATCACTCACCGGATGGACACAAATACAAGCAAAGCCCCCTTCCAGACAACTCCAGGCTGGTCGCTCAAGGAAAGGTCATTGTAGAAGACGAGTGCAATCCCGAGCCAGGATAATGCAAGCGCCCCGTATTCCTGACGCCGGATCGCCCGCTTGAACCAGATGGCGTTGAGCAAAAGCACGATGCCAGGATAGGTGAAAAGAATCAGTCGCTCCAGTGCAGCGGTGATGTACTGCAGGCCCCAGAAGTCGAAAAAACTGGCAATGTAATAGCCATTGAAGCCGAGCCAAACCAGCACCACTTTGTCGCGTAATGAAAGAGTGTCCTTTTCGCGATTGCCCTGCCAGGCCATCAGCAGGAAGACGGGAACTGAGAATAGAACCCTCAGAGCAAGGATGGTGGTTGAGTCTATCGGCGCAAGCTGATAAGCGATTTTAATAAGGATGGATTTGACTGCGAAGCCAAGCGCGCCAAGCGCAGCGAAGGCCGAGCCAAGCCAAATACCCCGGGGCGTTGCCATAATCTATATATGAGTTTCCCACTACCGCAGATGCCCCTCACTGTTGAGGGTGCCGCTTTGCTCCATCAGATGTTCAGAATCAACTGGGGAGCCTGGCGAAATCTGGACGCTGCCACCAGAAACGAGATGGTTGATGAGCTCATCGGAACACTGGATAAGATGGGTTCCGTCACCGGACTCTTCAGCATGTTCGGCCACAAGGGCGATTTCATGCTGGTGCACTTTCGCAAGGATTTCGAAGTATTGAGCGCAGCCGAGTGGGAGATCCGGAAGCTGCGCATCTGGCAGTACTGCGAGCAAACTACTTCCTACCTGAGCATCGTCGAACTTGGCCTTTACGAAAGCACGGCCAAAGTTTATGGAGCATTGATTGCCGACGGAGTAACCCCTCATAGCGCTCCCTGGAAGGCATCGATTCAGGAGACACTGGATCGCCAAAAAACTGCGATGGCACCGCGCCTGCACGTAGAGATCCCTCCTGCGAAGTATTGCTGCTTCTACCCTATGGACCGTTTACGCGGTGAATCCAAGAACTGGTACATGCTTCCACTGGAAGAACGCGCCGCCCTGATGCACGAGCACGGGATGGTGGGCCGGCGCTATGCAGGCGATGTGAAGCAGATCATCTCCGGCTCAATCGGCTTTGACGATTGGGAATGGGGTGTGGACTTGTTTTCAGACGATGCGCTGGTATTCAAAAAGCTGATCTATGAAATGCGCTTCGACCCCGTTAGTGCGGTTTACGCCAAGTTTGGGTCGTTTTATCTGGGAATTCGTTGCAACCTCGATGAGGCGAGGGCACTCTTACAAGTATGAGGAGACGTGCGTTTATTGCCGGATCTGCCGCCTGGGCAGTAAATGCGCAGGACTGGCGTCATTCCTCTGCATTTCAGCGGCTCTACAATCTTGATTTCGAACAGGCGATTGTCCTGCTTGAAAAGGATTGCCTTTCTGAGCCGAATGAGCCCGACCACCACAACAACCTTGCTTACGCCATCCTCTACCGCACACTCTTTCAGGCTGATGCGCTGGATGGTGGTGTGGCACTGAGCGTATCGGAGTTTCTTCACCGCGCCAAAGCACCAATGTCGAACAATGACCGTCAAAGGTTTACGGCAGCGTTGTCGAAAGCAGAAGACGCCGCGCGAAAGCGGGGAGACCGGGCAGATGCAATTTATGCCCTTGGCGTGAGTCAGACACACCGGGCAAATCTCTCGCTGCTGGTGGACAAAGAATGGCGTCTTGCCCTCAAAACCGGGGGCGAGGCTAGAAAACTTCATGCCAAAGCACTGGAACTCGACAAGAGCTTTGTAGATGCAATGCTGGTGCCCAGCTTTCATGAGTACATCGTTGGCAGCTTACCGATCTATTTGAAAGCACTGGGATTCCTGGTGGGCTTTACCGGCGATAAAGATAAAGGCCTCAACGGTCTGCGCACGGTTGCGAAATATGGAACGCGGGCCAAACTGGAAGCTCAAGTCTTACTTGCACTGGTAGAAAATCGTGAAGAACGGCCCGCTGCGGCGATTGAGATCATGCGAGGCCTCGAGCGCGAGTTCCCAACCAACCATCTCTACCGTAAAGAACTGGCGACTCTGTTGGCTGGTTCAAAGCGCAAGGATGAAGCAAAGCGTGAGTTTGCAGAACTCGCCGACAGCCGCTATCGCTTTCTCAAGCCTGCCCGGCTCGAAGCCTACAAGCGAGAGTTTGAGGCGAAGTTGAAAGCGTGAGGCGCTGGCTGCTGCTCACAATTGCCCTCATTGGCTGCTCCACTGGGCCAGGATCGACGCCGATGGAACAGGATGGCCTGCAAATAGTAGAGCAACCTGTCAACGCTTCTGTCCTCTTTACGATGGATGCCATCGGAGAGCCACCCGAACTGCTCCTACCCATCTTTGATGAGTACAGGAAGACTCCCCTCTATCTGCACGTCGTCTGGAGGACCAGGCAAGCTCCCAAAACCTCAGACCTCAAACAATTTGGCGGCAAGAAGATCAAGCAGTATTGGGACCCTGACGGCAAAACGCCCTCACTGGGAGGGCGCTTGCGAGTCAATGGCACATTAATTGAAATGGACCGCTTAGGCCTGCGAATGGCCTTGGCTCGTGCCGCAGCCTTTCCGCAGTAGATTTAGAAATTCAGCTTGAGGGCGATCTGAAGACGCCGGGGCTGATTGATCTGATTGCGCCAGACACCAAAGTTGGGGTCCTGCAATGTTTGTGCGCCGCCTACGCCGCCCCAGAGGGTACGGTTGAAGGCGTTGAAGGCTTCACCACGAAGGTTGAAGCGAACTTTCTCGGTGAAGTTGAAGTCCTTCGCAATCGAGAAGTTCTCGCTCAGGTTCGGGAGAAAGCGGAAGTTGGGGTTGTAGCGGGTCATGTTGCCCAGACGGTCAGTCGGCTGATCCGGGAAGACAGAACGGCTGATGTAGGTTTCCTTGAAAGGATCAAAGCGATCCCCGGCGGGTTGCGTGCGCCAGCCTTCGTAAGTGGAAACCGTTGCACGATTGGCACCGGCAAAGATCGGAAAGCCAACCGTGGTACCGATACCAACTGGCGTGCCAGAGCTGTAGGTCTGGACACCGCCGAAGCGCCATCCGCCTAGCACTACATTGCTAAGGCCACCACCGGTCATGTATTTACGACCCTTGCCGAAGGGAAGCTCATAGACGTAGCTGAACTTCAGATTGTGGGTCTGATCAAGCTGGCCAATGGAGTATTCCAGCTTGCGGTTGTTCTGATCCATGGCTGCACCACCTACCCATGCTGAGTCAGCATTGGTGAGGATCTTCGAGAAGACATAGCTGGTGAGGAAGGTTAGCCCGTTGGAGTATCGCTTTTCGAGCTTCAGGATGAGCGCATGATACTTCGACGAGCCGCTGCGATCGCCGTTTCCACCAGCAGTATCAATGGTGCTGTATTGGGGGAAAGGACGAAGTGACCAGGCAACGCTGAGGTTCTCACGGAAGCTGGCGAAGGGCTTGGTAATGCCAGCTGCCTGAGCGGCTGCAGAGGTAACGCCTGAGTTCAGCAGTGTGCGGCCGGCTGCAGTAAAGGGGCTGAGGTTCGCCGGCAGGTTAGAAAAGTTCAACTGGTTGTAGTTGAGCAAACCAGCCTGAAGGTGGGTACCGCGAACATAGTTGTAGCCGAATTCAAAAACGGTGTCTTTGTTGATCTGGCGCTGGATGTTCATCGTGTAGGTAAGGTTCTCTGGAGCGCGGCTTACTTCGTTGCCTTGCCACCAGGGCTGACTGTTGTAGTTGTTGAAGTCAGGCGTCAGAAATGGCGGTTTTGGCCATGCAGGGAAGCCGTTCTGCAACTGGAAGGTGGGGACAAAGCCCTGCGGATCCGTCTGGGGGGTGTCATAAATCTGGACAAATCCCTGGAAGTGCGTAGAACCGCCAACAGCGC
>JAPKYY010000936.1:0-6411 GCA_026394095.1 Acidobacteriota bacterium
CATCGAAGATCGCGGCATTGGCGTCGGTGAGCTGGGCATTGAGCGTCAGCATCTTTTCAGGCACAGGTAGATGGTGGCGGTGGTAGTGCTTGATCTCGTTCAGGATCTCAACCGCACGCTGGGTCCAGACGGCCCACTGCCCGAGGAGCCCGCCGACCATCCGAAGTTGGACATCACCGACTTGATAGACCGTGAGCAGGTCGTTGATGATGTTGTCGTCGTTGCCGGTGTAGATCGCGATTTCACTTGCCCGGCCACTTTCGGCTACGGCTCGCATCACGTCAATGGTCTGGTAGCGGTGGAAGGGGGCAACTTTGATTGCGACGACGTTTTCGATTTCGGCGAAGCGCCGCCAGAACTTGTAGGAGAGCACCCGGCCGCCGACGGCTGGCTGCAGGTAGAAGCCGACAACAGGGATTGTCTCGGAGACAGACTTTGCGTAGGCGAGCATCTCGTCTTCGGTTGAGTTGCGGAAGGGGGCGAGGCTCAAGAGCCCGGCGTCATAGCCGAGTTTTGCGGCCAGATCGGCTTCGTTTGCAGCGCAGACTCCGGCAATGGCCAGGCGGCCGGTGGGCTTCCATTCCTCGATTGCCATCTTGAGAACGGGCTCGAGCAGGCCGTGCTCGCGGATGGTGAATTGTGTTGTGTGGACGGCGACGGCGATACCGCCGGCACCGGCTCTGGCGTAGTAACGGGTGAGGCTGCGTTGACTAGCTTCGTTCAGGTGGCGGCTGGCGGTGAGGGCGAGCGGATGGGCTGGAATCACCAGGCCTTCGAATAATCTGGATCTTAGGGACACTAGAATTTACCGTCCCGGGCTTCAAAGTGAGTGGGTTTGCCGAGGGAGCGGCCGCCGGATTCAATCCAGCTTGCCGTCCAATCGAAGGTTTGGAGCCAACTGACTTGTGGAGGGCCGAAGAGGGCGTGGGCCTTTGAACCGTCGTTCAGCAGAGCGGTTTCGGCTTCGGTGCCGGTGAACTCGATGGCTTTGTTCCAGCGATTGCCGAAGGCGATCGCGATGTCGCGTACCTTCAGGATCTCAGGGCCTGCGATGTTCAGGACTGCGGCTGGAGAAGTTGCCAGAGGCAATGATCGCAAAACATAGGAGTTGGCGTCGCCCTGCCAGATGAAGTTCACCGCAGGCATCGAGACGTCGATGGGCTCGTTTTGCCAGACCTTTTGGCCGAGGTCGTGGAGGATGCCGTAGCGGGGCTCGAGGGCGTAATTGAGACGAAGGTTGATGACCCTGGCTCCGTAGGCATTGGCACCGTATTCAAACATACGCTCGCGGCCCAGGACAGATTGGGCGTATTCGCCTACAGGCCCTACAGGAGTGTCTTCGTTTGCTCCTCGTGAGGTAACGGGCACCAAAGGATAGATGTTGCCGCTAGAGAGGGCTGCAATGCGCGAGTGGCGGAAGCGATCCACAACCAGGCCGGGCAGGAGGACGTTCATTGCCCATGTGAGCGATGCGTTGCCGGAGGAGCCGAATTTGCGGCCGGCCAGGTAGATGACATTTTCGGCATCGGGCAGGCGATGGAGTGCGCCATGCTCGAGCAGATCTTCACTCAGGATTTTGACCCCTGCGGCAGTGAGAGCTTCGCGGGGGCGGTCTTCGCTGAAGCGCGAGACTGCCAGGACCTGTTGTTTGGAGCCGATGGCGTCGAGCGCCTTCTGGATGCGCATGGCAAGGGTGGGGCCCATTTTGCCGCCTGCGCCCAGGATCAGAAAGTCTCCTGGCAGAGATCGAATTACTTCAAGATCAGCTTCGTTTGGGTGAGAGAGCCAGCTTTCGAGGGCAGCCTCGTCGCGAAATCCTTGCATTCTTTTAACCATACTCGAAGCCGGCGATGCCGAGGCAGGTATGTGCGGGCGGTGGGAGGGCCTGGCCCAGAAACAGGCGAGTCAGATGGCGGGTTGCGGTGAGACCCTGCTCTGTGGCGAGACGGGTGGCCAGCGGGTTTTGCGGGAACAAGTCCCAGTAAAGGGATGCTTCTCTTGGGATTTCGGTGAGAAGCTCTTCTGCGTCGGATTCGTCTTCGGCGACAAAGGGGCCGATGTAGTTTGCCAGATGCCCGGGCCTGAGCAGGAGGTAGGCATCCTCGCTGGAATGCACTTTGCTTTCTGCTGCCAGTGCTTCGATCAGGTTGCTGGTTTGAATCGGGGTGGGTAGATCGAATGGCAACTGGGTGCCGGAGCGGGACCAGCGTTCGATCGGACATTGATCTTCAAAGCCGAAGCTGCGATAGAGCGGGGCACCCATCGTGGTTGCATCGAGGCCGATGCTGGCGATGTTGCGGGCTTTCAAGAGGTCGAGGATGGTTGTCAGCAACTTGCGGGCGAGGCCTTTGCCGCGGTGTTGGGGCATGGTGAGGACCATGCCGATCCAGGCGAGGTCGTCGTCGTAGGTGATGGCGGTTGCGGTTGCCGCCAGGCTGCCGTCGATCTCGATTCCCCAGCAAAGACCGGGGCTGAGGGTGATCAGGCGTTGCCAATCGGCAGGGGTTTGGTTCCATCCGGCGGCCTGGCTGAGGCGCATCATTGCGTCGAGTGGAAACAGATGCAACTCTCGTGGTGTCAAAATCGTCACAGGAGTATTATGCGCCAGACCGTGAGTGTTCTTAGTATTGTGCTGCTTGTGCAAAGTTTGCCAGCCGCCGAATTGCCCGTGCGAAAGGTGATTCTGTATAAGCACGGGATTGGGTATTTCGAGCGGGGCGGGGAGATCCCGGCAGGGCAGTCGGCCCGGCTTGATTTCAAAGCGAACGAAATGAATGATGTTTTGAAGTCGCTGACGATCAATGATCTGACGGAGAATTCGGTGGCGGGAGTTCGTTATGACTCGAGCATGCCGCTGGCTTCAAAGCTTGCCGAGTTTCCGTTCAAGCTTGGAGAACGCACGCCGCTGACGGACTTTCTCGATCAGTTGAAGACTGAAGCTGGGGCAGGGAAGTGTGAGTGGGCAGATTGTGGGGGCGCGTGTGGCGCAGAGCCGCGAACGTTCGCAGACGAGTACTGATGTTTTGAGCCTTTTGACTTCCAACGGGGATATCGCAACTTATGATCTTGGATCGATCACGTCGATGCGGCTGAGCGACCCGGAGTTGCAATTGCAGTTGAGTGAATACTTGAAGAGCCTAAATGTGAGCCGGAGCCGGGAGCAGAAGAGTGTTTACGTGGATTCGGCGAAGGATGCGGCGCGGAAGTTGAGTGTTGCTTATACGATTCCGATGCCGGTTTGGAAGTCGAGCTACCGGCTGGTGCTAGACGCTGGGGCGGCGAAGAAGCCGATGCTCGAAGGCTGGGCGATTATCGACAACACCACGAGTGAGGACTGGACGAAGGTGGATTTGAGTGTGATCTCGGGGCGGCCGATCAGCTTTGTGTCGCGCTTGTATGAGCCGAAGTTTTTGCAGCGGCAGGTGGCGGAGTTGGAGGATGAGCAGCCGTTGGCGCCCAAGACCTATGCGATGGCGGCGCCCGCGCCACCTGCTCAAGCAATGGGACGGGCTGCCGGGATGCGGATGGAAAAGTTTGCCGCTGCGGCAGAGATGAACACCGTCTCGGCTTCCGTCTCTACGGTGCAAACGGATACAACTACGCGAGAAGCAGGTGAGCTTTTTGAGTACAAGTTTGGTCAACCCGTTACCGTGAAACGCAATGAGAGCGCCATGCTGCCCTTTGTGCAGCAGGAAATTAACGCACGCAAGTTGTTAATTTACACAGAGAACTCATCGAGCCAGAATCCTTTGAACTCAGCGGAGCTTACGAACTCCACTGGCAAGACTCTCGACGGGGGCCCGTTGAGCGTTTACGATGGTGGCGTCTATGCGGGTGAAGCTCTGGTAAACACTTTCAAGCCCGGTGACAAGCGGCTGTTGAGTTATGCGAGCGATCTGGGTACGCGGGTGATCGAAGATAACAATGATGCTCCACAAGTCTTGCGAACGATTAAGGCCAGCGACGGAGTGATTACACTGAATTCCACAACAGAGACGACCAAGACCTACAAGATCACCAATGTGGATCGTAAAGCGAAGACGCTGATTCTTGAACATGCGATTCGTTATGACCACAAATTGATTGGAGCCAAGCCAGTAGAGCAGACGCCCACGCACTACCGATTTGAAGTGAAGTTGAGTGGCGAAGCCGCACAGAGCTTTTCCGTCAAGGAAGAGCGCGTCCTCAACGAGCAACTGCAAATCAGCGGTACTAGTGACGAGCAGATTGGTTTCTGGATTGCCTCGAACCGCTTGTCGCCTGAGGCGAAACAAATCATGAGCGGCATCGCAGCTCTGCGCCGTCAGGTGGCGGAATCGAATCGCGCCATCCAGGCGATGAATCAGCAGGTGACCGAATCGACTGCGGATCAGGAACGAGTTCGTCGTAATCTTTCGAGCCTGAACTCGGTATCGGGCCAGACCGAGAGGGTGCAGAAGTACGCTTCTGACCTGGCGAATCTGGACGGCAAGATCGTGACGCTTCGCGATCAGATTGCTGCGGAGACGAAAAAACGTGATGGCTTCAATCAACAACTGGCACAAAAAATCGAATCTGCAAAGTTTTGAGAAAAAATGCCCGGCTTTGACGCATATAGCTACAGGAGACTTTTAACTTGAAACTTTTGATTCTTGCGAGCGCGTTCAGCGCAGTTGCGCTTTTGGCCCAGCCGAGCAGCGAGGTGCAGTTTAACAACTGTACGGAATATGTCGGGGCTGGCTGGGTGCCACTCGCACAAGCCGCACCTTTTGTGCCGAATACCTTTCAGGTGCTTAAGAATGGCCCACAGGCCTTGCTTGTTACCCGGGCGTCTGAGTGCCAATCGGTTGTGATTGACAATTCAAAGCCTGAGGCAGTCCGACTGTCGCAAATCGGTGTGAGCGTTGTTTCTCCGGACGGTACCGGCGACATCAACAACTACACTGTCATCTATGTCACCAACAGCAAGCGACTGGCGCAGCGTCTGGAGAGGGCTGGTTTGCCAGTTAAAGTTGATGAAGACCTTGCCTATGAGGTGAATGCTGGAAATCTTTTCGTCGATGTTTCGCCGGAAGATGGGCCGGCCTACTTCTTCAATGGTGCCGTGACCGACCCTGCTCCGAACACGGGATTTCCGTTTCTGGCGAACTGGTGGTACGAGAGCAACCGTGGCCGCATGAAGATGGCTACAAACATTCCGAACATTGCGTTTGGTGCCAGTGCTGTGACGATCTACAGCCGTAAGGATGCGCCTGTCGGCAAGCTGATCAACGGGAATACGTTTTCGGCCTTTGGTGTCTATAACGTTCGAGGTAAATTTGCTACCGGACGCATGGAAGTTACCGTTCGCTAGCTAAAATAGAAAGTTGATTTCGGAACCACATCTGGCAGTTGACTGGCAAGGCGTGGTGCCCAGTGTAGACTCGGTACCGGCGGTTTTCCTGATTCATATGAAGAAGGGGCCGCCGTACCTGGCTCGAACGACAATGCTGAAGCGGCGGCTGACGCGGTTGCTTGCGCCAAAGAGTGGAAGCCGCCTGATTGACCTCTCGACGCTGGCTGAACGGATCGAGATCTGGTACACGCCTTCGCGTCTTGAGCAGACTCTGAACTTCTATTCCCTGGCCAAGCTGCATTTTGGCGATACTTACAAGAAAATTGTCAGTCTGCCATCGCCGCCCTATCTGAAAGTGTTGTTGAACAATCCCTTTCCACGAACCATGATCACGTCGCGGTTGAGTGGAAAGGAAAATCTGTTTTTTGGGCCGTTTCGGAACCGGGCAGAGGCGGATCGCTGGGAGAGCGAGGCGCTGGACTTCTTTCAGATTCGCCGCTGTGAGGAAGAGCTAGACCCGAATCCGGATCACCCTGGGTGTATCTACGGCGAGATGAACCAGTGCATGCGGCCTTGCCAGGATGTGGTTGGTATCAATGAATACTCGTCCGAGGTGAAGCGCCTGACGGACTTCATCGAAACGCAGGGCCATAGCTTACAAGAGGCGGTTGCGCATGCGCGAGACCGGGCCAGCGAGAATATGGAATTTGAAGAGGCGGCTAGACAGCATCGCCGATTTGAGAAGGTGGAAGCGCTGCTGCGGCTGGCGAGCGAAATTACCACTGATATCCGTTTTGCCAACGGCGTGAGTGCGGTGAAGATGGATGGCGGCGTGCAGCTTTACTTCTTGCTCGATGGCCTGTGGCAGGCACCTATTGCTTTCGATATGAAGATGCAGGCGGGAGAATCGATGGACCGCCGATTGCGGCAGATTGTGGAAGAACTGCCTGTGCCTCGCCCGACGCTGAAGGATCGTGAAGAACACCTCGCTTTGCTCTCGCGCTGGTTTTTTTCGACTTCGCGCGATAGCGAATGGCTGACTTTTGCTTCCCGCGCCGAGATCCCCTATCGAAAATTGGTGCGGTTGATCTCGAGGG
>JAPKYY010000936.1:6466-7145 GCA_026394095.1 Acidobacteriota bacterium
AGGGCGATGAATCCAACCCCGGCTCATGCGACGATGGGCAGTAATGAAGCCGCAACTCCCTCTTAGTCTTGTTCTTGTCGCCTCTCTGCTGGGGCAGGAGGTATCGCAATCCGGATTGCGCCTCGAAGCCGAACGTGCCATGGTGTCGCAACCTGAGCGTGCTCCGAAGGCGATGGTGACCACCTGCAATGAATTTGCTACGCAGGCGGGTATCGAGATCTTGAAGAAGGGCGGCAATGCCGTGGACGCGGCTGTGGCTGTGGCCTTTGCGCTTGCTGTGGTGCACCCTGAGGCGGGCAATCTGGGGGGAGGCGGCTATCTGTTGGTTCGCATGGCCGATGGACGCTCGAAGCTGATTGATTACGGTGCGCGGGCGCCGATGGCTTCAAAGCAGGGCGTTTTTGCCAATGCTAAAGAAGCTGCAACCGGCTACAAGAGCATGGCTGTGCCCGGGACCCCGGACGGGATGGCTGTGGCGCACAAGCTCTTTGGGAAGCTGCCCTGGAAGGCGGATCTGGAGCCATCGCGCAAGCTGGCCAAGGATGGCTTTAGCGCCTCACAGCGGATGGAGTTGATCCTCAAGTTGCAGGTGCCTGTGATGAAGCCTTATGCGGATTCGGCGAGGATCTTTTTGCATGGCTCGGATCAGCCGCTCAAGCAGGGTGAACTGGTGCGGCAG
>JAPKYY010000924.1 GCA_026394095.1 Acidobacteriota bacterium
GCGAACTCGAGCTCCAAACTTTTGAGCGCTACGTCTTCGCCCTCTTCCAGGTCGACCGGGCTAGACAAATGGAAATCGACGCCCAGGACCGCTGGTCAATCGAACCCAATAACCAAATCCTCTTCACCCAAATGGAGCGCATCCTCAAACTCTGCGCCGCCCAGGAGCGCCGCGCAGACCGCGCCCTCAAAGAGCTGACTAAACTGCAGCGGGATCGAGTCCTGGCCATGGATATCCACACCGAAGTCTATCTATTCGACAAAATCGTCGATATCCCGGCCACTTTCCCCATGTTTGATGTCCGCAAAGCCGACCTAAGTAAAACCAGCCCAGGTCTGCTCGCAGTTCGATTGATGGCACTAATGCCAGAAGCTCGTGAAATCGTAGACAAACACCGCGCCGCAAAGCTGGCTGCGTAGTAACTACAAACAAACCAGGCCCAACAGCCACAAGTTCTTTGACATCCGAACCCGCATCGAAACACCGCACAGGACGACGCCCAAATTGTCTCCGGCGGGCGAAGTTGCCCGCCGGATCCCGGAGCAATCCTTTACTTGCTGTTGCCGCCCAGCCTCACCTGTCTCGTAGTCAAAAACCGCAGCACCGTTTCACTTGGAATTTGCACCTTTTGCCCCTTGGTGAAGATCTGGCTCCCTGCCCCTGCCGCCGCGCCAGACCCAGCTCCGATCGCGGCGCCCCTACCACCGCCTGCAATAGCACCGATGGCCGCGCCGATCCCGGCACCAATACCAGTCTTCAGTGCAGTGTTCTTTCCCTGCCCCCCACTCACCCGGGTCACTTCCCCGGTCTCGACGTTCACACTGCGACCATTCACCGACAAGCTCGTCAGCCTCACGGCCAGCTGCGTACTCCCTTTGAATTTTCCGCTCTTGTCCAGATTCACCAGCGTCACCACCGCATCAGCCCCGCGAGGAACAATCTCTCTGCCATTCACAACAACTGCTTCGGCGACACTCGCCCGATAAGTCTGCCCCTCAGTCGCCTTTGAGGAATCAATCGACTCAATCAGACTCACCGCAATCGGCGAAGAAGCCGGAATCCTCTGCCCAAACACGGCCGCACACAGCCCCAAAATCATCAGAATATTTTTCATCTCAATAGTTCTCCACCTATTGGATCTGTGGCATTCCCAAACGTTTCACCTCAAATGCTTCACTTCGTCACTCAACTGTGATATTCACGGTGCAGTCCCTCAAGGAGGGGACATGACCATGCGTCTCTACACCAGCTCAGATATTAGAAATGTGGCGCTGGCGGGACATGCACACTCCGGCAAAACAACGCTCGCAAGTGCCATGATCTTCGCCGCAGGGGCAACCAGCCGCCTGCACACTCCGGAAGAAGGCACCACCGTCACCGACTTCGACGAAGAAGCCATCTCCCGCAAACACTCCATCTCAACCGGCATCGCTGCCATCGAGTTCTCAAAGAAAAAAATCAACATCCTCGACACCCCGGGCCTCAACCACTTCATCCACGACGCCCGCCTCTGCCTCCCCGCCGCCGACGCGATGCTCCTCACCGTAGACGGCTCCTCCGGCATCCAGGTCCAAACAGAAAAAGCCTGGGCCTTCGCCGCTGAATTCAACTTGCCAGTCATCTTCGTAGTAACCAAGCTCGACCACGAACGCACCAGCTTTACCAACGTCGTCGAGTNNNCATGCAGGAATTCTTCGAATCCGGCGCTCTCTCGGTAGAACACATGGCCGACGGCCTCAAGAAAGAAATCACCAACCGCCAGGTCTTTCCCATCCTCGGCGTTAGTGCCCTCAAAGATCAGGGCATCCGTGATCTGATGAATTTCATCAGCGAATACCTGCCCTCCCCTATCGATCGCGCACACCTCGACACCAAGTCCGCTCCCAGTATCTTCGTTTTCAAAACTCTCGCCGACGCTTTCGCCGGCCGCGTCAGCTTCTTCAGGGTCATGGCCGGCACCCTCCGCTCCGACGGGCACTTGATGAACGAACGAACCCATCACGACGAGCGCTTCGCCCACTTGAGCACCCCCTTCGGCAAACAAGGCAACGAAATCGCCGAACTCGCCACCGGCGACATCGGCGTCATGCAAAAACTCAAAGAAACTCTCACCGGCGATTCTCTCACCGACAAGTCCAAACCCCAACACTGGCCACCGGTTCACATCCCCGAACCTGCCATCGCCTTCGCCATCGTTGCCAAAACCCGCAACGATGAAGACCGCCTCGCAACCGGCATGCACAAGGTCCTCGAAGAAGATCCCACTTTGCGCTTCTACCGCGATCCGCAAACAAAAGACTTCCTCATCGCCGGCAACGGCCAGCAACATGTCGAAGCCATCGTCGCCCGCCTCCGCAAGCGCTATCACGTCGACATCGAACTTCGCGCGCCCAAGATCGCTTACCGCGAAACCATCCGTGGCGAAGCCGACGTCCAGGGCCGCCACAAGAAACAAAGCGGCGGCCACGGCCAGTTCGGCGATTGCAAAATCAGGGTCGAACCCCTCGCCCGTGGCACGCACTTTGAATTCATCAACGCCACCTTCGGCGGCTCCGTCCCCAAGCAATACGTGCCTGCCGTAGAAAAAGGCATCCAGGAAGCCGCCGCTCACGGCTGGCTCGCTGGCTACCCCATGGTCGACTTCAAAGTCACTCTCTACGACGGCAGCTACCATGACGTCGACTCAAACGAAATGAGCTTCAAAATGGCCGCCCGCAAAGCCTTCAAGGCTGCGATGGAAGTCGCCAAACCAGCACTTCTCGAGCCCGTTATGAAGGTCGAAGTCCACACCCCGGTCGAATTCGCCGGAGACCTCCTCGGCGACTTCACCAGCCGTCGCGGCAAGGTCGCTGGCATGGACATCAACGACGGCTCGCAAAGCATCAAAGCCACCGTCCCGATGTCAGAAATGCTCAGCTACCAGAACGACCTCACCGCCATGACCCAGGGCCGCGCCAGCTTCATGATGGAGTTTGATCACTACGACTTCGTACCCGCCCCTCAGGCCGAAAAAATCATCGCTGCCGCCAACCACGTCCAGATCAACGACGACGAGTAAACTGGTCTCGTGACTCGACGTCAAATCCTCCAACTGGGCGGCGCAACTGCTGCCGCCCAGTCTCTGCCACAAACGAAGCCAAACATCATCGTCCTCTTCGCCGACGACATGGGCTACGGCGACCTCTCCTGCTACGGCCACCCCAACATACAGACGCCCAATCTCGATCGCCTCGCCTCCGAAGGCATCCGCTTCACCTCGGGCTATGCTGCCGCGAGCGTCTGCACACCCTCCCGTGTCGGCCTCCTAACCGGCCGCTACGCCAAACGCGCCGGCCTGCCCAATAACCTCGGCCCCGAATCGATCGGTGGCCTTCCCCTCACCGAGATCACCATCGCCCAGCAGATGAAATCGCAAGGCTACAACACCGCCGCCATCGGCAAATGGCACATCGGTCACAGCCCCAAAGAATATCTCCCCACCAGCCGTGGCTTCGACCAATACCTCGGCCTCCTCTACAGCAACGACATGATCCCGCCCTGGGTCAAAACCGATCGCCCCCTCCACCTCTGGCGCAACAACGACGCAATCGAACCCGTCACCGATCAGTCCCAGCTCACCGAGCGTTACACAGACGAAGCCCTCAACTTCATCCGCAAATCCGCAGGCAATCCCTTCTTCCTCTACCTGCCCTACGCCATGCCGCACTTGCCAGTCTCAGCCCCAGCCAGCCGCCGAGGCCGCTCCCGTGCTGGCCTCTACGGCGACACCATCGAGACCCTCGATTGGTCCGCCGGCCAAATCCTCAACGAACTCAAGACAAGAGGAATCGACAACAACACCCTGGTAGTCTTCTGTAGCGACAACGGCCCCTGGCACGACCTCCCGCCCCGCATGTTGGCCCAGGGCGTCGAACCCTGGCACACCGGCTCGAAAAGCCTCTTCCGCGGAGCCAAAGGCACCACCTACGAAGGCGGCCACCGAGTTCCCTTCCTCGCCCGCTGGCCCGGAACCATCCCCGCCGGTCGCACCTCCTCAGAAATGGTCTCGACGCTCGATTTCTTCCCCACCTTCTCAGCCGCCGCCGGGGCGAAGGTCCCAACGGATCGCATCTACGACGGCTACAACCTGCTACCCACCCTCAAAGGCCAGGCTCCTTCACCACGCGACAACTACAAATACTTCCTGGGGCCTGACCTCCAGGCCATCCGCCAGGGTCCCTGGAAATACCGGAAAGTGGGTCAAAATCCACCGGAACTCTTCCACCTCGACTTCGACCCCGCCGAGCAGTACAACGTCCACGATCGCAACCCCGATATCGCCCAGTCCCTCGCTTCGCGTCTCGCCGCTGATCGTGTTAATATTTAAGGAGGTAGACGAGGGCCGCAGATCCCTGTGGCCCTTTCTCTTGTCTACTGAAAACACAAGGATTACTTCGATGCCGAAGCTCAAAACCCACAAAGGCGCCGCAAAGCGCTTTAAAAAGACCGCCTCTGGTGCCTTCAAACGTGGCAAGGCAAACGCCCGCCACCTCTTTGCTGGTAAGTCCAACGCCAACAAGCGTCGGCTGGGTCAGGCTGGAACTGTCAGTTCCGCCAACCACCAGGCTGTTTCCGACATGCTTCCTTACGCATAAGCGTAAGTTTGCTTGTTGACCCGGTGCAAGCGGTGCTCTTCGCACGTGCCCGCAACGCCCGAACTAGATGAATCAACAAATTGAAGGAGAAAAAACGTGCCTAGAGTAAAACGCGGTACAGGTCGTAGAGACTACCGCCACAAAACAATGAAGTTAGCCTCTGGCTTCTTCTTGACCAAGTCCAAGCTGAACAGAGCCGCTGAGGAAGCTGTTGAAAAGTCCCTGAAGTACGGCTACGTCGGTCGCCGGCGCAAAAAGCGTGACTTCCGCAGACTGTGGATCGTCCGTATCAATGCCGCCACAAAGGCCGCTGGTCTCAGCTATTCCCGTTTCATGAATGGCCTCAAGATCGCCGGTATCGACCTCAACCGTAAGGTTCTGTCCGATATCGCAACCCAGGACATCAAGGCGTTCAATGCTTTGGTTGAGAAGGCAAAGGCGGCCCTCCCGGCCAATACCCCCCTGCCCCTCAAGACCACGACGGCTGCATAGGTAACCCATGGCGGAAGAACTTTTCAACGAACAAGACGCCGACCTGCTCTCTCAACTTGAAGAGCGCGTCGTCAAGGCCCTTGAAGCAGTAGGCACTCTCCGTAAAGAGAAGGCCGTCCTGCAAAAGGAAATCGATCGGCTCAACGCCGAATTGTCCGCCGCCAAATCGAAGAACAAGACTGCGGCCTCCCGCATCTCAAAGCTCCTCGATCAAATGGAATTGCCTTCAGCTGAATAGGATCTCTGCCTTGTCCAAGCCGGTTCACGTAACCATTTACGGACAGCAGTTCACCGTCTTAACAGGCGAAGATCCTACTCGTGTCGAAGCTCTTGCCTCACAAGTAGATAGCGTCATGCGCAGTATCGCCAACAGCGGCGTGGTTGATTCCAACCGCGCCGCTGTTTTGGCTTGCCTCCACATCGCCGACCAGGTCGACTCCATCCAAACCCAACTCGCCGCCTTAAAAGCCCTACCCGACCAGAAGCGTAAGCTCAACGATCTCCTCCAGCTCCTCGATGACGAGCTAAAATAGCGTCACATGACGCCCCTGCTCTTACTCCTCCTTTCCATCCAGGTCCAACACTCCACCGCCGACTCTAATGGCGTCAAAATTCACTATGCCACCTACGGCAAGCAGGACGGCCCGCTCATCGTCATGGTCCACGGCTTCCCCGACTTCTGGTACACCTGGCGAGACCAGATGCAAGTCTTGGGTGACGCTGGCTACCGCTGCGTCGCGATGGACCTCCGTGGCTACAACCTCTCCGGCCAACCCACCGGTGCCGAAAACTATGACATGCGTCTTCTCGTCGGCGATGTCCTGAACGTAATCAAAGCCAATGGCCGCGAGAAAGCCATCGTCATGGCTCATGACTGGGGTGGTGCCATCGCCTGGCAGGTTGCACTCAATGCCCCTCAAATGGTCGAGAAACTGGTCATCCTCAACCTCCCTCACCCCAACGGCCTGAGCCGCGAGCTAGCCAACAACCCCGACCAGCAAAAGGCCAGCGAATACGCCCGCCGCTTCCAGGAACCCGACTCTCACACCAAACTCTCCGCTGCCGCCCTCGCCGGATGGGTGAAAGACCCTGAAGCAAAGAAGCTCTACGTCGAAGCCTTCGAGAGATCGAGCCTCGCCGGTATGATGGCCTTCTACCAGCGCAACTACCCCCGCCAGCCCTATCAGCAAGGCAACGAAACCCGCAAGCTCACTATGCCCGTCCTGCTCATCCACGGCCTCAAGGACACAGCCCTCCTCGCCCCCGCACTCAACGGAACCTGGAACTGGATTGACGACCTTACGCTAGTCACAATCCCCGAGGCCAGCCACTTCGTCCAACAAGATGCAACGGAGAAGGTATCGCGCACCGTCAAATCATGGTTAGGAAGAGACAAATGAAACTGATTCCGCTCCTCGCTTTGGCTGCCTTGCTCAGCGCCGCTGACAAGCCCGAGCCACCCAAAACTGCCACCTCACACGGTGCCAGCGACCGTATGGAAATCATCGCCACCGTCCACGCCAACAAGGCTGCCGTCAAGCAGATCCTGGGCGACGAAATGAACGGCTACATCTATGTCGTTGAAGTCCTCATCAAGCCTCGAGTCGAAGAAGGCGTCAAGATCGACCG
>JAPKYY010000099.1 GCA_026394095.1 Acidobacteriota bacterium
TTGACGACAGCGGCCATGCGCACTGGTTTCCAGGGGTCCCGTGCAATTGGCCGATTCACGGTACCAGTGTCGTTCTTCATTACGTTCTCCACCAGCGCAATATAGGTTTTTTCTACTTCGCGGCCGGAGAACTGATCCTGCAGTTTGCGATGAGCGATGTCGTTTTTTGCCACGAGAATTACGCCGCTGGTGTATTTGTCCAGCCGATGTACGATCCCGGGGCGCAAATCCCCACCGAGTTGCGAGAGCTTCTCAAAACGAAAGAGCAGGGCATTGACTAATGTGCCGTCAGTCGTTCCAGCACCGGCGTGCACTGTCATGCCGGCAGGCTTGTTGATCGCCACAAGATCGTCGTCCTCATAGAGAATCGAAAGCGGCAGATCCTCGGCAGTCGCCTTCAGTGCTTTCAGCTCCAGCGGCTCGACTTCCACTTCTTCGCCACCCTTGAGAATGTGCGAAGCTTTTTGAGGTTTGCCGTTTACCTTGACGCGGTCCTTCTTGATCCATTCCTGCAGCCGGCTGCGGCTGTACTTGGGATAGAGCGTTTGAAGGAAGATATCGAGCCGTTGCGGCTCACCGTCAAAATTCATAAGGCCATTGGGGCTTTGCACCCACGCCGCCATAGACGAAGAGCGTTTGCCCGGTTACGAATTCGCTCTGATCACCGGCAAAGAAGAGTACTGCCTTGGCGATATCCATCGGCATGCCGATGCGGCCTAGTGGCGTTACTGGCGCCCAGGTACCCGCATAGTCGCCAGTCTCGGCCTTAGTTCGTTCTACTTCCGTTGCGCCAGGGGCTACGCAATTAACGCGAATCTGGTACTTGCCCAGTTCCACCGCAGCCACCTTGGTAAACATCTCGATGCCGCCTTTGGAGGCGGTGTAATCCACCAGGCGCGGGAAGGCCAGCTTGTTACAGCCTGAGCCAAGGGTGATGATGCTGCCGCCGTGAGACTTGGCCACCATGCGTCGCGCCCCTTCCTGGGTGCAAAGAAAAGTACCGCGGACGTTAGTGTTCATTACTTTGTCCCAGTCTTCGACTTCAAGCTCAAGAAGCGGCTTCCAGGTTTGCACTGCGGCATTTGCGACAACAACATTCAGGTCGGAGAAATGCTCGTCGAATTGCTTGAAGAGGTTTCTGACGCTTTCGACATTGCCTACATTTCCCTGCAAGGCCACAGCTTTGCGCCCGAAAGATTCGATCTGAGTAACGGTATCCTGAGCCCCCGGGAGGTCGCTGTTATAGTTCACCGCGACATCATAGCCAGCTTTGCCCAGTTCAATGGCAATGCATTTGCCGATTCCTTTGCTGGCACCCGTTACCAGGGCCACCTTCGCCTTTTCAGCAGTCATGGCTTTATTGTAGTCCTCGGGAACGCTATCATATTACAATCTCAAGTCTTTCAGGGAGTCTTTCTTTATGGTTGCTCGTTGTATTCTGCTTTTCGCTCTTAGCCTTTCACTCTTTGCCCAAACCTCAACCACACAGTTGAGCGGAACCGTGACTGATTCATCCGGCGCCACCGTGCCCGGAGCAAGTGTTGTTGCCACCAACGAAAACACTGGTCTTCGTTATAACCAGACCACAACCGCCGCCGGACTCTACGCCTTTCCGTCGATTCCAGTCGGAAACTATGCACTGGCTGTTGAAGGTAAGGGATTCAAGAAATTCCAGCTCACCAAGATCGTCCTGCAGATCAACACTCCTGCCACGGTGAATGCCACGCTCGAAATCGGCTCTGCCGCGGAAACGGTGAATGTCGAGGCAAACGCAGAAACAATCCAGACCAATAACGCTGTGATCGGAAACGTTGTTGAGCGCAAGGCGATTGAAGCCCTTCCGCTCAACGGGCGCAATCCGCTGAACCTGCTCATTTACGAGCCCGGCGTGCTGCAGCGCTCTGGTGGCACGATCAGTGTCAACGGCTCGCGAACCGGCGCCGTCAACGTAACCATCGACGGCATCGAAGCCAACGAAAGCACCAACCCCAACCCTGTAAACAATATCTTCCGTCTCAACCCCGACAACGTTCAGGAATTTAAAGTAACCACCTCGAACCCCTCGGCCGAAGAAGGCCGCAACTCCGGTGCAAACGTATCGGTTGCAACACGCTCGGGCACAAACGAATTCCATGGCACTGCCTTTGAGTTCTTCCGCAACACCGCTCTGAACTCGAACGAGTTCTTCGCCCGCGCCCAAGGCCAACCCAAGCCCATCATCAAGTTGAATCAATACGGCTTTGAACTCGGCGGCCCAATCCGCAAGAACAAAACCTTTTTCTTTGGTTCCTGGCAGGGCCAGAAGGTGAACTTTGCCGATCCCGTCGACAAGAGCTTTGGTACGGTAACCCTCTACACCCCGTCTGCGCTGGCTGGCAACTTCCGATATGTGGCGCTCGATGGCCGAGTTCCCTTTACGCTGAATGGCCAGCGGATTACGCAGAATTCCCCGCAGCTGGTGGATCAACGCACAGGCGCACTTGCCCCCGGGGTTCGTAACTGCGCGGCCAGCACCGACATCAACTGTATTGCCAGCTTCAATGTCTTCTCCAATGGCGGATTCTCCCCGGTGGTGAAATCCGTACTTGGTGGCTATCCTGCTCCAAATTCTTATGCAGGCGGTGATGGCCTTAATACAGGCAACTACTTCTGGAACAGCCCCTTCCAGATTCGTGGCCCGCAGTACCTGGGCCGCATCGATCACACCCTCAGCGACAAGCACAACCTCTGGGGCCGTTACCTTGGAGCCGAGCAGAACACGCTGAATGGCGACCCGCTCAACGGCCGCCCCATCGTAATCCCTGGCTACCCGGCCCGTGGTGAAGTCTTCCGCCCTGCCATCAACATTGCTGCCGGAATTCGCATCCCCAATGTTCCGCGATTTGTGCTGAACAACTCGACCGTAGACTACACGGCCAATCCCCGCACCTTCCGTGCGGTGAATACGATCCAGTACATCAACAACCTCACCTACATTGCCGGTGCACACGTCATGAAGTTTGGCGGCAACATTCGCTTCTACCAACACAACGACCAGCGCGGCGACGTAGGCGGCACATCGCTTGTGCCCAGTATTTCGTTGTCTCGTGCTATTCGAATAGCGCCAGGCTACAGCTACCCGGCACAGACCGGCACCGCTGCCGCCGGTATCGCTTCCAACGATTTGAATCGCTTGCAGAACACGATTAACGATCTGGTCGGCGTCCCGGCCCAGATCACGCATAGCTTCCTCGGCGACCTGCGCAGCGATACCTTCCTGCCTTTCCAAACGGGTGAGAAGTCGGTCACGCTGTGGGCCCAGGGCCAGCGCACCAAGCAGTACAACTTCTTTGCCCAGGACGAGTTTCGTCTCAAGAAGAACCTGAGCATCAGCTACGGTGTGCGCTGGGAAGTAAACGCCCCGCCGACAGAAGCCGGCAATCGCGCATATGTCCCCAACAAGATCATGGATGGCAGCCAGGGGACGGTTAGTTTTGTCCCTGCAGGGCGCTGGTATCAGAACTTCAATTGGGGCGCTCTCGCTCCCCGTCTTGGCATTGCCTGGTCTCCCGGTGGCAACACGCGTACAGTGATCCGTGCCGGCTACAGCTCGGCTTTTGACCCGATCAGTACCTTCCAGGTCACCTCGATTGCAACGGCTGTCCCTGGCCAGGTTTTCTCTTGCGTCTCTGTTGTCGGCGGCGCGACTACTCCTGGGTGCGCCACTGCACCTGATGTGGCTCTGGCGCAGTTTCCCAACCAGCTGACCCCGCCGACGGCCAAACCAACTTCTCAGCTCACACCGAGCATCAGCACCTTCAACACCGCGCCTTCTGCGCGCGTTTTCGACCAGAACATGAAGCTGCCTTACGTGCACATGTGGAACTTCACCATCCAGCGTGAATTGCCCGGTGGCTATGTGGCGAGCGTCGGTTATGTCGGCCGTCGCGGAACTCGCCTCTATCGCTCCTGGGACATGAATCAGTTGCGTACAGAATCTGTATTGCCCAGCTTCCTCGCCATGCAGAGAAACACCCAGATCACCGGCTGCCGCCCAGATGGCACACTCACCAATGGTTCACCCTGCGTGGGCGCCTCAGCTGTGCCGCTAATCCAGCAAGGCATCATGACCAGCGCCTTCGCCAATGGAGCTGTTTCTCTCACGGATCTGTCGCCGACCCAGAACGCGCTCGGCAATCTTGCCTTGCGCCTGGAGCAGACCACCAATGCGGCCCGGCTTCGTCCGAACCAGCAGTTTGGTCAGATCCTCTATCTGGACAATGGTGCCGATTCGATCTATCACGGTTTGCAAACCACCTTCCGTAAGCGCTTTGACAATGCCGGTGTATTGCTCTCGGGTTCTTACACCCTGTCTAAGGCGATCGACAACCTCTCCACCGACCCGGTTGCTGCCACAGCTGGCGGTGGCTTTACAACCACCAATGCTCGTACTCCTGCCGATTCACGAAACTACGATAACGAACGCGCCCGCGCCGACTTTGACCAGCGCCACGTCATCAACATGAGCGGTATTTACGAGCTGCCCTTCGGCAAAGGCAAGCCCCTCTTTGGCAACGCCAAAGGGCCTTTGAACATGATCGTTGGCAACTGGAGCCTGAATGGTATCTTCACCTATCAATCGGGTGAGCCTTTCACGGTTCGCTCGGGCTTCCTCACTGCCAACAACGCCGCACAAAGCCGTGCAGCGCTTGCGCCGGGTGTGACGTCTTATCCGAAAGCCAAGCTGCAGGACAAGCCCGGTACACTTGGGCCTGTGCTCTTCCTCGACAACTCGCAATTTGCAGTACCAGCACCGGGTCAGTTGGGTATTGGCCGCAACGTCTTCCAGGGGCCGATCTTCTGGAATCTCGACTTGAGCGCCTCCAAGGCTTTCCAGCTCAATGAACGCTTCAAGCTCACCTTCCGTGCAGAAGCCTTCAATGCACTGA
>JAPKYY010000315.1 GCA_026394095.1 Acidobacteriota bacterium
CAAACGCCATGGAGAGCGATCTCGAGCGCTGCCTCACCAGCGGCATGGATTCTTATCTCACCAAGCCAATCGACTTCGCTAAGCTGCGGGATGCTCTGGAGACATGGGGAATAGATTACCGCGCCCCAAGAGCCACTTCGGATCCAGGCGCTTCTTAACCGCCTTCATCGCCTCAATTTCGGCCTCTGAATAGAGAAACGGCAAAAAGTGCCGCTTCCGTTTCCCCAGCCCATGCTCAGCCGCAATCGTCCCACCAAGCTCCACGCTTTTGCGCGCAAAGTCATCCATCAGCTTCTTGCCTGCCAGGCCAGTCTCCTCGCTCGATGGAAACAGATTCACATGCACGTGCGCATCGCCAATATGCCCGAAGATCGCAAACGGCGCTGGAAAACGCTTCGCGATCTCACTCCGATAGTAGGCCAGCATCTCGCGATTCTTATCCACCGGCACCGAGAAATCAGAGCCTAACTTTGAGAAGCCCAACTGCCTCACCAGCTGAATCACCCTTTCAGGCAACGCATGCCGAAACGCCCGAAACCGCTCCCGGTCTGCTTCTGAAGATCCAAACCAGCTCTCCTCGGCCATCGCCTTTTGTTCTTCAAGCCGTTCCACCCAGGCATCAACAGCCGAATCGTCTTCCACCAACTGCTCGACAATCACACAAGCCACAGCCGCCTTAGGCAAGTCCGTATACTTCTCCCGGATCAGCCCAAGCGACGGCTCATCGGCCCACTCAAGCATCCGCAATCCCGGAATCGATCTCCAGGCCTCCACGGCACGAATCGAATCCGCGTCACTGGCAAAGAACACAATCCCGTTCAGCAATTCTTTCGGCGCCGGCTGCAACTCAAGCTCGGCCTCAATCACTACCGCCAGCGTCCCCTCAGAACCCGAGATCAAATCAATCCAGTCCATCCCGGCTTCCAGCGGATAGCCAGCCGAATGCTTCGTAGATCGTGGCCGGTGCACCGGCGTCACCTCAAAATCGATCTTGTCCCCACGACGAACATCAAGTACCCGTCCATCCATCAAAGCGAAACGCAGCCGCCGGATCCACCGCCGCGTAGCTCCATACATAAAGCTCCGCGAGCCACACGCGTTGCAGGAAATAGTCCCGCCGATAGCCGCCATCGTCTCAGTAGGGTCAGGCGGATAAAACTGCCCGCTCCGCTTGGCCGCGGCATGCAGATCGCCAAGGATCGCCCCTGCTCCGCACACCGCAAACCCATCATGAATTTCGATCTTGTTGAACTTCTCAAGCGACACGCACCAGCCGCCCTCGGGCACACGTCCGCCGGTAAGGCCAGAGCCCCCACCGGCAATCGTCACTGCGATACCTCCAGCCTGTGCCTCTGCCAGTATCCCTACCAGCTCGGCCTCCGTCTGCGGGATCAGAATCTTATCTGCGTGCCCCTGATAGTTGGACGCATCCTCAAGATAATTCCACATCGAAACCTAAACCTCCATGATTACCGGCACGATCAACGGCCTGCGCTGCGTCTCCTTGTTCAGGAACCGCTTGAGATCGGTGCGAATTTTTTCCTGCATCACGCCCCAGTCCGAGCGCTCTTCTTTATTCGATCCTTCAATCGTCTTCATCACCAACTGCTTGGCAAAGGGCAACAGCTCACTCGATTCCTCAAGCGAAACAAAGCCACGGCTGATGATCTCCGGCGGGCCCTGCAACTGCCCTGTCGCCTTGTCAAAGGCAAGCACTGGAATCACAAACCCATCCTCGGCCAAATGCCGGCGATCCCGAATGATCATATCTTCGACAACATCGCCCAGCGAACCCGAGTCGATATAGATACGTCCTGTAGCGATCTTCTCGCCCTTGCGCGCACCCTTCTCATCAATCATCAGGCTCTCGCCGTTCTCAATGACGCCGTTCTCGATGATAAAGGTCGACTCCAGCCCCTTGCCCTCAAGATGCTTGGCCAACTGCGCATGCCGCTTCAACTGCAAGTACTCGCCATGCACCGGCATAAAGTACTTCGGCCGCACCAGATTCAGAATGAGCGTCAGCTCCTCGCGGAACCCATGCCCCGACACATGAATCGGCGGCGAACCTGCCCCGTAAATCAACTCCGCCCCACGCCGGGCAAAGTGATTGAGCATCCGCCCGATCGGCTTCTCATTACCAGGAATAATACGGCTCGAAAGCACAACGGTATCGCCCGGCTTCACCGAAAGATTCTTGTGATTATCCACCGCTACACGAGACAAGCTCGACATCGGCTCGCCCTGCGTCCCGGAGACAATGCAGCAAACCCGGTTCGGCTGCGTCTCCATTATGTCTTGCGGCCGTAGCAAAATGTTATCCGGAATCCGCAACAACCCAAGGTCATGCGAGATCTCCGTCGTCGCCAGCAAGCTGCGTCCAATCAGTGCCACCTTGCGGTCATACTTGGCAGCCACATCGAGAATCTGCTGGATGCGATGAATCGAACTCGAAAAACAAGAGAACACAAGCCTTCGCGTAGCGCTGGCAAAAATCTGCTCAAGCCGCGGCCGCACTGCGCGTTCCGATTCGCTATACCCAGGCCTCTCCACATTGGTCGAGTCGCTCATCAGCAACAGCACCCCACGCTTGCCGTATTCAGCAAACGCGTGTAGATCAAAGTGCTCATCGTCAATCGGAGTCTGATCGATCTTGAAGTCAGCCGTGTGCAACACAACACCCAGCGGAGTCGTGATCGCCAGCGCCACACACGACACCGTCGAGTGCGTCACACGAATGAAATGAACCTTAAATGGCCCAAGCTCAATCTTGTCGCCAGCCTGAACTTCATTGAGCACTGCGTCTTTGAGCAGCCGGTGTTCTTCAAGCCGCCGCTCGGCCATCGCGAGCGTAAAGGGAGTGCCGTATACAGGGATGTTCAACTGCGAGAGCAGATAAGGCACACCCCCAATGTGATCTTCATGCCCATGCGTCAGGATTAGAGCCCGAACTTTTTCGCGATTCTCTTTCAGATAGCTGAAGTCGGGTGTCACGATATCGACACCCAGCAGCTCTGAATCGGGGAACATCATTCCGGCGTCAATGACGATGATGTCGTCGTTATAACGGAGGGCCATTGAGTTCATTCCGAACTCGCCGATACCTCCAAGGGGGATTACTTGTAATTTGCCTGTTGGCATTCTGTTGTTTGCTTCTATCTAAGGATAAACTGTCGGATGCATGAAAATTCTTCTGTTTCTAGCATTTGCCGGAATCGTCTGCGCTCAGACTAAAGGCTACCAGCCTTTGTTCAACGGAAAAGACCTCACCGGCTGGGAGATCCGCGGCGAAGGCAAATGGACCGTCATCGACGGAGGCGTTCTCGTCGGCCAGCGCGACTTCGATTCCAAGTCCCTCGCCCCCGGTAAACGCTTCACCACCGAGAAAGAATACAGCCAGTGGCTCAACCATCAGGCCTGGCTCTATACCAAAGACAGCTTCGAACAATACGACCTCCACGTCGAGTTCTGGACCAAAGAACACGGCAACTCCGGCATCTCCCTCCACGACCCCACCCGCGCCGCAGCCGCCATCGCCTGGCCCCCAGACTTCACCAAAACCCCTGCCAAATCCGCCTACGAAATCCAGATCAACAACAACTACCCCGATCCCCACC